>JACRQB010000037.1 GCA_016222925.1 Nitrospirota bacterium
AATTTCTTCGCGATCGAATTGGCGACGGCTTTGGCAATCAGCGTCTTCCCACAACCGGGTGGGCCATAGAGCAACACCCCCTTCGGTGCGCTGAGCTTATACTCAGAGAATACGTGCGGATGCAGGAACGGAAGTTCGACCGCATCACGGACCTGTTCCAATTCCTTCTGCAGGCCGCCGATATGCTCATAGTCGACATCCGGAACCTCTTCTAATACCAGCTCTTCCGCTTCGGACTTCGGCAACTTCTCAATGACATACCCGGAACGGGGATCATAGAGAAGGTGGTCACCTACACTCAGTCGCTCGGCGAGCAATGGATCACCGAGCTCGGCCACCTTCTCCTCGTCGAAATGGAGAGTGACCAAGGCTCGTCCCCCCTCCAGCACGTCCTTGAGTCGAACGACCTCCCCCTGACTGTCGAACCCCTTCACCTCAATCACGTTGAGCGCTTCATTCAGAACAACTTCTCGGCCCTTCCGCAACTCAGTACTCTTAATCGAGGGGTGCAGACTAACCTTCATTTTTCGTCCCGATACATACACGTTGCCCGTTCCATCCTCGTTCAGGCTGGAAAAGATGGCGTAGGCCGACGGAGGCGCCGTGAGCTTTTCCACCTCGGCCCGCAGGGCTTCGATCTGAGCTTTCGCCTCCTGCAGCGTCGCCACAAGTTTTTCGTTGTGCTTGGTCGCCTGATCGAGTAACCGCTTCGTAATCTTCTTCACGGAATCTCGGAGGGACCGGAGCCGACCGGGCTGATCTTTGCTAGGAGCCATTTCGGCACAACAAGAATCGGACGCAACGTCGAATGAGTTCGTGGATCACGCGTGTGATCGGATTCTAACACCCGACCTAGAGGTGGTCAACTGCAACAGGGGATTCTACGCAAGGTAAGTCAATGTGACCCGATCACGTCTCATGCCTGCAGTGCGGTGCTGAACTCGCGCACGGCCCCAGCTCGACGCACATCGCGCACCCGTTCGCTTGTGATGCCTCCAACGGCAAAGATGGGGGCCATCGAGTTGCGACAGACATCGGCAAGAACCTCGAGTCCGAGCGGAGCGCCGAATGGACGCTTCGACGGAGTATCGAAAATCGGCCCGAAGATGATGTAGTCGGCTCCGTCATGATTCGCTCGTCGAACCTCTTCAACAGAATGCGTGGAAATTCCGATCAATCGATTGGGCCCAATGAGCCGCCGGACCACGGAGACCGGAAGGCTGTCGGCACGAAGATGTCTTGTGCCAGCGGGAGCAACTCACCGGTAGACAAATCCCGTTCTCGAAGTTGAATAGCCGGCACACCAGCCATAATTGCTTGACTGAGTACTGTGGAGAGGGAAAATCCTCTGACCAGGTGTCGATCAGTAACAAGAAGCAGACGAAAGTGTACTGGAGGCATTAGTGAAGGACTGAGTACCAAGTGCTGAGACTAAAGTCTTGAGCCCTGAGTCCATTGAGAATACCGCTCCGTTCCTGCTCCCCAATCTCAGAACTCAGCACTCAACCCTCAGCACTAATTTCAGAGCATTCCTTCAATCGGACTACTTGCCGTCGCATAGAGTTTCCTGGGAATGCGCCCGGCCTTGTAGGCCAGGCGACCGGCATGAACCGCATACTTCATCGCTTCGGCCATGGCGATCGGATCCTGCGCACCCGCGATGGCTGTATTCATGAGCACCGCATCCGCCCCTAATTCCATCGCAAACGCGGCATCGGATGCCGTTCCGACACCGGCGTCGACGATGATCGGCACCTTGATCATTTCCATAATGATCTTGAGATTATAGGGATTGGCGACGATCGGATCGTCATTCGTGTAGGGCAGTACGATAAAGCCTTCTTTGACGAGAATCTTGGCCGCTTCTATGAGTCCTGCCGTATCCGGAAACAAGGTCCGCTCATCCCCGAGCACTTCCAACTTCACCAAATCTGAGACACCGGCCGCGCGAGCCAATCGCGAGTATCGCACCGCATCTTCCACTGTGTAGCAGCCAGCCGTGTTCGGCAAGATCGTATATTTCTTCGGGTCGATGTAGTCGAGCAGATTCTCTTTCGATCGATCGGTGATATTCACTCGACGGACCGCGACCGTCACAACATCGGCGCCAGAAACTTCAATCGCCTTTTTCGTCTCGGCAAAGTCCTTATATTTCCCCGTCCCGACCCATAAGCGAGACTTGAACTCACGCCCCGCGATAATCAGCCGATCGTCTGTCATAATGTCCTCTTACAATGATCCGCCGCCGATAAAACTCAGAATCTCGACCCGATCCCCATCCTTGAGCGACCGCTGCTCGAACGTCGCACGATCCAGAATTTCAAGATTCAACTCGACCGCCACACGTTCCGTCCGTATATCCAGATCTTGCAACAGCTCAGCGACCGTTGCGCCACTGCGCCAAGTCCGTGCTTCCCCATTCACATGGATGTGGATTGCATCCTGCACGCCTGTCATCCTATGAGAGTAGAATTCACCTTGTCAACAAAGTGCCCCTTGCCTGAAGGACCAAGGAAGCCGCACAATAGAACTCCACGGTCCTACACATGAAAGAGAACAATCAGCGACTAGCCGAGCTCTTCCGATCGATGGCCGATCTCCTTTCGGCCCAACGCGCCAATCCCTATCGGGTGCGGGCCTATCGGCGGGCGGCGGATGCTCTGCTGGCCATCGATGAAGATGTGGCGACCCTGGTTGAGCGCCAGGGGCTTGAAGAGATTGACGGGATCGGGGCTGACCTGGCAAAAAAAATTGAAGAGTTTCTTGAAACCGGTACGGTTCGCGCCTACGAAGAACTGAAAACACCTCTCCCGATAGAGGTGAAGAACTGGGCGAGCCTGCCAGGACTTTCCGAGTCACTCGTGACTTACTTATACTTCCGCCTCGGCATACGGACGCTCGACGACCTTGAGAAGATTACCCGCTCGCACCTGCTTCGGACCCTGCCGAGTTTTTCAGGGTCCGAAGAGCGTTTACTCCAGGCCGTTCAAGAACGAATTCATGCTCGAAAACCTTAGGACGTCTTGAGATCCTTGAATATCTTCCAACTCTTCAACAATTCCACAGCCTTCTGAAGCTGTGCGTCCTGTTCAAGCGAAGGTTCTCCCCCGACTTCTGGCAATGCCGGTGGAGGCGTCCCATTCTTCGGTCCCCCCTCGTCCGGAGACTTGCCACTCTGAGGTGAGGTTTCCTTTCCTGTTGGCGGCTTGACCGCCTTCGGTTCCGCCTCCTTTTCAGCAGGTTTCCCCTCAGACGCTTTAGCCACCACCGACGCTGAAAGCTTCACGACGATGTCCGGCGTAATGCCGGTCGACTGAATGGACCGGCCCTTTGGCGTATAGTACTTTGCGGTCGTGAGACGAAGCCCAGAACCGTCACCTAGCGCGAGGATCGTCTGCACCGATCCTTTTCCGAATGAGGTGGTCCCAACAACAAGGCCTCGTCCATAATCTTGTAGCGCTCCGGCGACAATTTCCGATGCACTCGCGGATCCTTCATTGACCAGGACAATGACCGGTAGATCCTCCAACTGATCCTTGGCCTTGGCGAACCATTCGTCTTTTTTTCCTTCTCGGCTCTTTGTATACACGACCAGTTTCCCGCTGGGAAGAAATTGTTCGGACACATCGACGGCTGCGGTCAGCAACCCGCCGGGATTGTTTCGCAGATCAAGAATAGTTCCTTGGACCTTCTGTTCCTTGAACTGTTTGATTGTCTTGGAGAGATCTCGCCCAGTGGCTTCCTGAAACTGAGTGAGCCGAATATAACCAAGGTTGTCGATGACCTTCGACTTCACGCTTTCAATTTTAATAGTGTCTCGGACGAGGGTGAAGACCAATGGGTCCGGTGTGCCATCTCGTTGAATCGTGAGATTGACCTTGCTGCCTTTCGGTCCTCGCATCTTCTGGACCGCATCCATCAAGGTCAGGTCCTTTGTCGTGTCGTCATTGACCTTAGTGATGAAGTCGCCGGGCTTAATCCCGGCTCGATGTGCCGGCGTGCCTTCGATCGGTGCGATGACGGCCAGACGGTTATCCTTCACACCGATTTGAATGCCGACTCCCCCAAATTCTCCCCTGGTTTCAACCTGCATCTCCTTATACATCTCCGGAGTCATGTAGGCTGAGTGTGGATCGAGCGTCGACAGCATGCCACGGATGGCCCCTTGAATGAGGTCCTTCGGTTTCGTCTCATCGACATAATGTTTCTGAACTTGGTTCAGGACTTCGGAGAACGTTTTGAGCTCCTCATAGGTTTCACCCGCATGACCGGTCCGCTCCCACCCTTTTCCAATGACGAGTCCACCGAGCAGCGCAAGGGCAATCATCGGCACGACCACCCAAGACTTCTTCCGAGGCTGCTGTTCCATAATCTTCACATCCCTTCTTTCCTGAGTTGTCGGACTCTCCGATCAGAATACACCAAGAAGGCCATGCTTATCGTTTGGCCAACCAGTGGAGGGGATCCACCGGCTCGGCCCCTTCCCGCAACTCGAAGTATAAAGTATTTTCTCCAATCATGCCCGTATCCCCAGTCTCCCCGATCGGTTGACCTTCGGCAACCTGCTCGCCCGATTTAGACAGAATCTTGGAGGCATGCGCGTATAAGGAAAAGAACCCGTTGGCATGATCCAGAATTATAACGAGTCCGTAGCCTTTCAACCAGTCCGCATAAACCACACTCCCCGTCATGACGGCATGGATGAGGCTTCCCTCTGCCGTTCGAATTTCAATGCCCTTGCGCTGCACGTAGGTATTGAAGGTCGGATGTTTCTGGCGCCCGAAGAACGACACGACTTTTCCATCAGCCGGCCACGGGAGTGTGCCTCGGACTCCATGCGCCGATGGTGAAGGCAAGGGAGGGCTGTGCGATTATAGGAGTCCTTTTCGTGCGTAATTTTAGCTAAATAGACTTTCTTCTCTCTCTGAAGCACTCGGATGTCGGCCAGCTTTTTCTCAATGGTTTGCTTGAAGGCAACCAGTCCGACTCTGGCCTCGGCACGCTGACGTTCAACCTGCTCCATCCGCTCCATATCGGCGCGAAACGTCTCCAACAATTCGTAGTCCTTGTGTGACACAACCGAGAGGTATTGTCCACGACGCTGGAAATCGCTGTACGAGTCCGCTGTTAAGAGAGCCTTCACACGCCCAAACCGCCCTTCCATATACTGGACGCGGAGTCGGGCAAGAATGGCCTCACGTCGGGCATCAATACTGGTTCGCATCGCCCCCAGCCGGTCCGTAATCTCGTCGATCTCCCGATCCTTCTGTCGCAGTTTCTTGTTGATCTCATGATGATCTTGTCGATGATGCACCAGTCGCTCATCCAGGGATTGGAGCCCTTGCAACACCGATTCTCGTTTTTTCTCTGCCGCCTCGGCGCGTTTCCGTTTCTCCTCAATCTTGCCCTTCAGCTTCTCAAGCGTCTTTCTCTCACGCTCGATTTTTTGAGAGATCGGATCATTCGCCGCACCCGCCACCCCTCCTCCCACCACAAGACACCAGAGGAGGATGGCACAGGAGACTCTCATGCCCGCCCGTCTCCAACACGTAGAAGCGACACCACGCTCCCGGCAAAGCCAAGCCCCATTCCCGCCATCACGAGCGCCAAACACACCGAAAGGGGGAAAAAAGAGATCATGCCTTCGATCCCGCTAAAGCGGCCCGTCAATTGAATCTGCTGCCGGAACAGTTCAACCGCGAACTTGAGAATCCCCAACGACAACGCGCTACCACAGGCTCCGAGTACGGCTCCTTCGAGAAAATAGGGAATACGGATGAATGTACGTGTGGCTCCGATCGAGCGAAGAATTTCGATCTCCTCCTGTCTGGCCAACAGTGCCAGTCTGGTCGTGTTCCCGATGATAGTCACTGCGGCCGTGGAAAGGAGGATCCCCACCCCGATCGCCGCCAGCTCGATGTATCCGATCAGTCCGGCCAACAGACTACTCCATTCTTGATTATAGTCGACCTTCGCGACACCTTCCATTGTTTGCACTCGTTCTACCCATGCTTTCATGGCGTCCGGAGACCGAAAGCTCGGCGCAAGCGTCACAACGAACGAGGCCGGGAGCGGGTTCGCCCCAAGCCCTTCGAGTAAGTGCGACTCACTGGGAAATTGGACTCGAAATTCTCCCAACGCCTGTTCTTTTGAAATAAAGAGCACCCCGTCGACCATACGATCGGTCTTGAGCGTTCGTTCGAGTTCTCGCACCTGTTCGCTCGATAGTCGATCCTCCAAATAGACCATGACCTTGACATCTTCCTGGAGCGACCCCGCTGCGTTCCGGAGATTCACATAGAGCAACAGAAAGATGCCGACACAGGCCAAGGCAAATGCCGTGGTCAGAATGGCGACGATCGTCGTCGTCCGATTCGTCCGCATGTTCACCCACGCTTCGCGGACGAGATAAAACAAGCGTCTCATCCTCCGACTCCTTCCCCGACTTTTCGCTCTGCCAGTAATACCCCATGCACCAATGTGATCACCCGTCGATTCACATATTTCAGGACATGAGGATCGTGCGTCGCGACGACCACGGTCGTCCCTCGGGCATTGATCAATTTAAACAATTCAACAATTTCCCTGGTGCGTTCCGGATCAAGATTGCCTGTTGGTTCGTCGGCCAGAAGCACCACCGGCCCATTGACGATCGACCGCGCGATACACACACGCTGCTGCTCTCCCGTTGAAAGACTGCTCGGTAATTGATCATTCTTGTGATCAACATCGACCGCGCGCAATGCCTCCGTGACTTTACGACGGATATCTTTCTCGGAGGCTCCTTGGACAATCAGCGGAAGCGCCACATTATCGAAGACAGATTTCTTCGGCAACAAACGAAAGTCTTGAAAGACCGCCCCGACCTTCCGTCGAAGATAGGGAATCTCGGATGGTCTGAGCTTGGTCACATTCTTGCCGTGAACGAAAATCTGGCCCTCGTCCGGCTGCTCCTCCGCGATCAACATGCGCAGCAGGGTCGACTTCCCGGCCCCGCTCGCGCCCATGAGCAGGACAAACTCCCCTTTCTCGATCTCAAAGGTGACATCAGACAACGCGGCTCTGCGATCATGCCATTTTGACACATGGATGAGTTGAATGATGGCATCCATGGAAACCCCTTCGAGTAAAGGCAAACACCCTCAGTGTTCGGCAACGTCAAATGCGTTTTGGAGATGTTCGATCCGCCCCTGGTCGGAAGATCTCCCCTGAACCAACACCACATCGAATCGGCAGATCTTATCGGACCAATGCCGTTGGGCTAAATACTGCGCGGCCAGTTTCGTCAGCTTCACCCGCTTGCGGTGATCCACCGCCAGCAGAGCCCCGCCGAAGGCGTCTGTGGTCCGGCCCTTCACTTCGACGAAGACCACGACACCATGATCGTCCGCGACGAGGTCCAATTCACCAAGCCTGGTCCGTACGTTACGATCGAGAATGCGATAGCCCTTGGCCACCAAGAACTGTTCGGCCTGCATTTCGCTGGCTTGGCCAAACTGATGGCGGGGGTCTGAAGTAACCATGCCGTTACTGTTCGAGCACTGTGGAGCTCATCCGTCGGAAAGGCTCATGCTTCGCGGCAAGGATCGACTCGCGCACCGGCGTGAATGTTCGGCGATGGATGGAGCAGGGGCCATGGCGCGCCAATCGTTGCAGATGTTCTCTCGTGCCATACCCCTTATGCGAGAGAAAATCATATTCGGGAAACAGGTCATGGTACTCTGCCATGAGACGATCCCTCGTAACTTTGGCGATGATGGAGGCTGCCGCAATCGAGAGGGAGAGGGAGTCTCCCTTGATGATAGGCCGTTGAGGGATTCCGATCCCGGGAAGCGTCACGGCATCAATGAGTAGATAATCAGGGGAAGGAGCCAGCTGATCAATGGCTCGCCGCATCGCCAGCTTGGTCGCCTCGAGAATATTGAGCCGATCGATCTCACCGACGTCCGCCGATCCGATTCCCATCCCCACGGCATGCTCAAGAATCGCGGCATACAATCGGGCTCGCTCCCCTTCGGACAGCTGCTTAGAATCATCGATCCCCGAGAGCCGACAGCGGACCGGTAAGACAACAGCGGCGGCAACGACCGGACCGGCTAACGGACCCCGTCCGGCTTCATCGATGCCGGCAATACGACGATACCCACACAGCCGGGCCGCCCGCTCGAACTCTTCGGTGGGTCCCATCAAATCAGACGTCCCTTCACCGACTCACGCGATCGCCCCAGCTGTGAGGGAAGATGTGCTCCGAAGAAGGCTAGGAGGCCGTCACGGTCTCCGCTTCGGCAGCCGGAGATTGTGCCGAGGATTTGCTCTCTCCGACAAACTCCCGCTCCTCGACCTTCGCAAACTTGCCCTTCTTGCCGCGCAGATAGTACAGCTTCGCGCCGACTTTGACGTGGACCCTGACGGTATCCCCGATCTCAAAGCGTGGCGCTGATTTCTTCGTCAAGGACCGCTGAATTCGCTCCAACTGATTCATGGACTTAACCCTCCTCCTCCCAACGTGATGTCGCGGCCGTCAAAAGGCCTTCGCTCATCAATTCATCCAACAACTGTTGATCTTCCCTCGTGAACACCCGACCTTGCAAAAGATCGGGGCGACGCAGATACGTGCTGCGCAATGCTTCTTTTCGACGCCACAAGCGAATGGCCTCATGATGGCCCGAGAGCAAGACGTCCGGCACACCCACTCCTCCAATCTCTGCGGGCCTCGTATACTGCGGATACTCCAGCAACGAATCAGAAAACGACTCTTCCAAGACAGAAGTGGGATCGCCCAAGACGCCAGGGACAAGTCTGGCCGCTGCATCGATCAAAACGAGCGCCGGCAACTCACCTCCGGTCAACACATAATCTCCGAGTGAAACTTCCTCCGGAGCGACGGTCATACGGACACGCTCATCCACTCCCTCATAATGCCCGCACAGGATGACGATTCGTCGGCGCTCACCCGCCAACTGCTGCGCATAGTCTTGCGTAAACGGCCGCCCATGAGGAGTTGGAAACATCATCCGAATGTCTTCACCGCTCGCCTGCGCTTCATCTCGGATCGCGGCAACCGCAAGAAGAATCGGCTCGGCCTTCATGACCATGCCGGCTCCGCCTCCATACGGCATATCATCGACCACTTTGTGGCGATCCGCCGTAAAGTCTCGCAAATTATGCACCTTCACGGTAAGCAGCCCCTTGTCTTGCCCTCGTTTGAGCATGCTGTGCGTCAAGACCGGAGCGAATATGCCCGGGAACAATGTCAGCACATCGAACCGCAACATACTACTCACCCAATCCGTCGATCAGCCGGACGGTCATTGTGCCAGCTCCCACGTCGACGGCGCTCACCAATTCTTTCGCGGCAGGGATCAAGATCTCTTTGGCTCCTTGGCGAATCACAAACACCGGATTCCCCGGCACGGCCAAGATCTCTTCCAGCACACCGATCAACTGACTCTCCTCGGTATAGACAGCAAGACCGATGAGATCACATTCATAGTAGTGCCCATCCGGAAGCTCAGGCACGATTCCCCGAACCGTTCGAATGAATCCACCCCGCCAGAGACTCGCGGCCTCCGGCGTGGTTAAACCGCTCAATCCAAGAATAAATCCAGCCCCAGCCCGCCTCACATGGGTGACGCTGGTTTCCAGCGTCTGCCCGTTCCTTGCGAGGAGACTCACACTTTTCAGCCCTTCAAATCGACCCGGGACATCGGACAGTGGTCGAACCTTCACCTCTCCTCTGACGCCAAATGGCCGCTCAATCAGTCCCACCGTCACGGTGTCCAGCTGACTCACCATCACGAGATCAGGACTTTGTAGAGGCTTTTTTCTGCGCGGCTTTTTCAGCCTCAAACTGCTTCCAGACTCCTGCCCGACGCAGCAACGTCCGCACGGTCACCGTAGGTTGCGCGCCATGCCGCAACCAGGACAGAACACGTTCCTGCTTCAATTCCGGTAGGCCGGCTTCCTTCAACGGGTCAAAAATTCCAAGAATCTCCAAGAACCGACCGTCACGTGCTTTCCGTGAATCGGCGGCCACCACCCGATACATCGGTCGTTTATGCCTTCCTGTTCGAGCCAGTCTCAAATGTACAGCCACAAAGTCCTCCTTAGATAAGTGAGCCGACAGCTGTCAGCTTCTTCATTCCAACCATTGCTTGCAGCCCATAGCTGAAAGCCATTCACTGACAGCCGACTGCGTCCCTCACATCGAGCGCATGAGTTGAGCAAGCTGTCGACGCCCTCCTGCACCGGTCATCGCCTTTGCCAGCTTCTTCGCGGACAAAAACTGCTTGATCAATTCCATCGCGTGCTTGAGCTTTTGCCCACCCGGGAGCATGCCAAGAATCTGCTCAAACGAACCCATGCGGCTCATCTGGCCGAGCTGAGTTCGAAAATCTTCCAAGGTGAAGGTATTGCTGGTGAGCCGCTTCTGCGCTTCCTCCGCCTGCTCCCGAGTGATGCTTTCTTGGGCTTTCTCAATGAGCGAGAGCACGTCGCCCATCCCAAGAATACGGGAAGCCATCCGGTCCGGATGAAACGGCTCCAGTGCATCCAGCTTCTCCCCCACACCAAGAAACTTGATGGGTTTGCCGGTGGCGGCCCGGATCGACAAGACCGCCCCTCCGCGCGCATCCCCTTCAACCTTGGTCAGGATAACACCGGTCACCCCGACCTTCTGATCAAACTGGCCGGCCATGGTCACCGCATCTTGCCCCGTCATCGCGTCGGCAACCAACAGCACCTCATGAGGGGACACCGCTGTTTTCACGGCAACCAGTTCATCCATGAGCTCGTCGTCGATATGCAACCGACCGCCGGTATCCAAGATGATCAAATCAAAACCCTGATCGCGCCCCCGCTCGACCCCCGCACGGCAGATCCGCACCACATCCATCTGAGAAGCCTGAATGTGATCCGCGCGATGCACCTCCACTCCGAGATCCCGACCAAGAGCACTCAGCTGCTCACCAGCCGCAGGGCGACGTGGGTCGGCTGCAACCAAGAGCACTCGCTTGCCTTGATTCTTGAACAGACGCGCAAGCTTGCCACTGGCCGTCGTCTTCCCGGCTCCTTGCAATCCAACCATCATCAGGATGGTCGGAGGCATCGAGCTCAGGGCAAGTCCCGCCCGC
Organism: Nitrospirota bacterium; assembly: GCA_016222925.1. Classification (GTDB taxonomy): domain Bacteria; phylum Nitrospirota; class Nitrospiria; order Nitrospirales; family Nitrospiraceae; genus Nitrospira_D. The sequence goes on from JACRQB010000037.1 coordinate 11,133, forward strand.
TCATGCCCCATCATCGCCCTGAGTTCATCCCAGACGACTTTGACGACCTGATGTCCGGGAGTCAGACTCTGCAGGACTTCCTGGCCAACGGCTTTTTGACGGACGCGATCGATGAATTCTTTGACGATCTTGAAGTTGACGTCTGCTTCAAGAAGCGCAAACCGCACATCTTTCAGCGCTTCCGTGATGTTCTGCTCCGTGAGCACACCCTGCCCTCGGAGCTTCTTCAGAATTTTCTCAAACTTATCGCTCAACGCATCAAGCATGACGCCATATCACCACAAAGAAAGAGGCCATCGAAGCCTTGCACCAGACCTCCGATCGCCTCGAAAATCCTTGGAAAAGAGCATCGGGGAGTGTATCGGACCAAGCAGGGCAAGTCAAGGTCATCCCCAAGTCAGTAGTTTTATTGACATGCCGAAAACCTTCGGATATGGTGCCCCTCAGCCACCGAATACCATACGTACGGAAACTCATAAGGAAAGAAGAGTGACCGCGTGAGAAAGTCGCCCTGGGTTTTGATCATCTTCGTGCTGATTGGAGGACTCCTTGGTGGAATACTTGGGGAGATTCTCCACGTTATGGCACCTCAAGGCACTATCCAAAACATTTTTGCGACGAACTTTAATCCTGGGATCAGCCCCCCGCTCACCATCGACCTTGTCCTGATCAAACTAGTCTTAGGATTTAATATTAAAGTCAATATCCTGAGCATCCTTGGCATGTTCATCGGAATCTACCTCTACAAACACGTCTAACAGCCGAAAAAGCTCATCGGTTTCGTTCTCGTCTGGCGAGCCTCACGAGGGCTTTGCTCAGTACAGCGCGAGTCTTGGCGCGCCAGGGCGAGCACGTGAACACACAAGCTTTTCGACGAACTGCCTCACGCTTCCATGGATGAAGGTCCGCTTGTGCTCATTTCTAGGACTTCGCGTTCAACGCTTGCAGTCGGAGCGATCGAATGTGATTGCGTAGTTCTGCGGCTCGCTCAAAGGCCAGCTCTTTGGCGGCAGCTTTCATCTCTGACTCCAGGCGTTCGATAAGCTGATCCGTTGATTCCGAACTTCCGTACTGTTCGAGTGATTCCGCTGCGAGGTCCAACCGAACATAATCCATGTCGGCCACCGCATACTCAAGGGAAGGAATACTTTTCGTAATACCGACCGGGGTAATGCCGTGCACTCGGTTGTACTCGGCTTGAATCTCGCGACGTCGGTTCGTTTCCTCGATCGCCTGTTTCATCGAGTCCGTCACCACATCTCCGTAAAAAATCACCCGTCCTTCGAGGTGGCGCGCGGCTCGCCCCGCCGTTTGAATTAATGAGCGGTACGAGCGCAGGTACCCTTCTTTATCGGCATCAAGAATCGCGACCAGGCTCACTTCGGGAAGATCAAGCCCTTCGCGCAGAAGATTGATCCCTACCAGCACGTCAAACGTCCCGCGCCGAAGGTCGCGGATAATCTCGGCGCGTTCAAGTGTCTTAATATCGGAATGCAAATAGCGAACTTTGACCCCCAAGTCGTGGTAATACTCAGTCAAGTCTTCCGCCATCCGCTTCGTCAAGGTCGTTACGAGCACCCTGGCGCCCTTCGCAACCTCCGCGCGGACCTGGCCGAGGAGATGGTCCACCTGGCCCTTGGCCGGCACGACCTCGATTCGTGGATCCATCAAACCGGTCGGGCGAACGATCTGCTCAACCACATCGGGGCCGGCATGCTCCAGTTCATAGGTCCCTGGTGTTGCGGACACATACACCACCTGATTGAGACAGCTCTCGAACTCGGAGAACTTCAACGGGCGGTTGTCGACCGCCGACGGCAGTCGAAATCCATACTCCACCAACGTCCGTTTCCTGGAGTAATCTCCCTCATACATCCCACCGACTTGTGGAACCATCGCGTGGGACTCATCGACGATCAACAGGAAATCCTTCGGAAAATAATCCAACAACGTGGGAGGCGGATCACCCGACTTCCGCCCGCTGAGATGGCGTGCTTACCCAGAGATTTCCCGGTGAGTGGATCGATTTCATGAATCGCGTCCACAACGTCGCCGAACAGCTCGATGCGCACCGACTTCGCCTCAGACGAGGCAGGAAAAATCTCGATCACGTCTCCCCGCGCCCGGAACGTCCCTCGATGAAAATCCGCATCATTGCGCTCATATTGAATCTCCACCAGTTTCGATAAGATCTTTTCTCGCCTCGTCTCGACGCCTTCCTCCAAATAAATCAGCATGTCATGATAGACCTCCGGCGACCCAAGCCCATAGATACAGGACACCGAGGACACGATCAGCACGTCGTTTCGTTGTAACAGCTCAGTCGTGGCGGAGTGGCGCATCTGATCAATAGCATCGTTGATGGAGGCATCCTTCGCGATATACGTGTCACTCTGCGGAATATACGCTTCCGGTTGATAATAGTCGTAATAGCTCACGAAGTACTCGACGGCATTCTGAGGGAAAAACTGTTTGAACTCCTGATACAGTTG
>JACRQB010000038.1 GCA_016222925.1 Nitrospirota bacterium
TGGGGATGTTCGAAATGGGTAAGAGCCCCTATGGTATCTATGACATGGCCGGGAATGCCTGGGAATGGGTCAACGACTGGTATGACCATGACTATTACAAGAAGAGCCCGATGAAGAATCCTCAAGGACCAACAACGGGTAAGTCGAAAGTCGTGCGGGGTGGTAACTGGCTGTATGTTCAGGAATTCCTGCGTTCTTCATTCCGTTTCAATGCTGATCCATCCGGTCGGCAGTTCGGCTACGGGTTTCGCTGCGCAAAAACCCCATAACTCATGGTTGCGTGATCGGTGTCAGAGGACTCCGTCTTCGTGTCGTTTCTCGGCAGACTTCATTTTTACTTGATGGGGCGAGGGGAATTCGACCAAGTAGGTTGAGAGAGTCCGACTACGACCGTGCCAGCATCGTTGCCGTGATCAGCACTGCCAGGGCGATGAGCAATGAAAGTCGCGGTAACCAGCGAGCGGTTTTGAAGACAAATTGCTCTGCTGCCGTTCGCTGAGACTCAGGGATGGTTCCGACGCGACTCACCTTGGGGCCGAGGATGAGGTCATGGAGCAACGTGAGGAACAGCAACAAGCCGACCAACGTCAGTTTCACCGCCACAATTCCCGGCCACGAAGCCGGCGCCATCACACTGAGGCCCCGGTGTGAGAGTAACATCGGCCCGGTGATCAAGAGGATCACCATCGCGACCCAGACGATGGGACGAAACCGAAGCGCCGCAGATCGAAACAGCGCCATGAATTCTGGCACCGCCTTTCGGCTTCTCACCAGTGGCGCCAAGACCAGCGAGAGAAACACCATTCCCCCGACCCAGGTTACGGCGGCAAGGAGATGCAAGACAACCAGTGTGGAATACATAGAGCGCTATCTTAATCGATCTGGGGTGGAAAAATCGTCCTGCCGCCGTCGTAAAGTCGGGCGCCGACTCTATACCCCGTACCGGCGGTTTGATTATTCTCGCTTCACCCTCGACCATTGACTCTTGGCCGATATTCTCTGTACAGGAAGCCATGCGACATGCTCGAGCCGTCTTTGGCCTCCTGGTGATCACAGCGCTCCTGGGACTCTGGCCGAATTCCGCAACCGGAAAAGAAAAAGAGGAAACGCCCTATGGGCGCATTGCCATGCTCGCCCACGGTTCTTCTATGATTACCGTCACCGAAGGCTTGTTTTTTATGGGAACTGCCAAGACCGGCCAAGACCTCTTCAGCCTCGACCATCCCTATGATGACACCGAGCAGCCACAACGCCGGGTGTGGCTGGACCGGTTCGAAATCGATCAGGACGAGGCGAGTCTTGGAGAGTATCTGCAGTGGCTTCGGCAACAGAAACGCCCTATTCCCAGTGAAGTCCGCAAACTCATCGACCACATGACGACCGTCCATGCCGTGCCGCCGGACACCCTCGCTCGTTGGCCCGCACTCTTCGTCACCTGGGCCGAGGCCTCGGATTTTTGTCGCGCACAGGGCAAACGCCTTCCGACCGAGGCGGAGTGGGAAAAAGCCGCCCGAGGAGAGAAGGGGAATCTCTTTCCCTGGGGACACCAACCTCCTGCGCCGGGATTGGCCATGTTCGGGCAGTACCATGTTCATGAAATTCCGATCGTGGCCGCGGTTGAGAGTGGTGAGCAGGGACTAAGTCCCTATGGCCTGCATCACATGGCGGGAAATGCCGCCGAGTGGGTCGAAGACTGGTTTGGGATCGATTACTATGCGACCATGCCCAGTCATAACCCGCGGGGAGTCGGTCAAGGCCGCTATAAGGTCGTACGAGGAGGATCGTGGAAGAGCGCCCCGCCGTTGCTGCGAACAGCGACACGAAGTGGCGCTTCACCGCACCAACGAGCAGCCACGATTGGGTTTCGCTGTGCAAAATCAATCCGATAGTGGAGGAGAGAGCTACCGTATGAAGACGCTGATGATCCTGGGATACGTTGTGGTTACCTTGGCGGCGATGAGTCTCGCTCCAAACACCCCGTCCTCTCTCGGCGCCGTGACCGAACCCAACGATGGAACCGGTTGGAAACTCTATACGAACGCCCGCTTTGGTTTCTCCGTCCGCTATCCCGATGACTGGCGTCTTGGTAATCCGCTGCCGGACGGCGTCGGCGTGATGCTGTCCCCCACGGTCGAGCATAGTCTCGTCGTCTTATCGGGTCATATGAATATCGTCGGTGGGACACAGCACAATGGGTGAGGTGGTCGAACACCACTTCATGTCCCTCGGTCGGAACGAGGGACGAGGGATCCGAGTCAAAGTTCCGCTTTCTGGGGAAACCCAACTCATGCCAATGATTGAGCGGATGCTCGCGACTTACCAACCTGGACGAGATCAGAACGCGGTCAGCCCTCTCGTGCCGAAACCTGAACCACCGGTTCCGCCACGATGAAGGTGAGGCGAACCTCACCTCACCCTATCCCATCACTTGGCTTCAAACGACAGATCGAGTGACACCGTCTCATTGGGCTTTACAGTAATGTCCTGCTCTTGGCTGCCGAGGATCGGATGCCAGGCCTTGATGTGATAGGTCCCGGCCGGGAGATCGCCGATGGCGAACGAACCAGTGGGGTCCGTGACCGCATAATACGGATTGTCGATCGCATAGCCCCAATTCTGCATATACGGGTGCATGCCGCACTGCATGGTAAACACTTTTCGCCCTTTGACCAGCTGCACGACATCGGTGGTCCCGCTCACGTGCAGCGCGGGCCGATGGAGGACGATATCGACGCCGGCTTGATCGTACGCATAGCCTTGAATGTCGTGGGACACCGGATCACGATTAAACACCGTAATGCGACGCTTGTCGCTGACCACGGTGACGAAGGGCAAAAACTGGCACAGACTCGCTTCCACTTCCGCATCGGTGAAGGTGAAGGGCTTACCTTTCTGGATGCCTTCCACGACGAGGACCACATCCTTGAGCCCCCCATCCGGCCCAAGATTAACTTCCTTCAGGAGTCGATGCCCTTTACCATCCGATAACATGCCGCAATACTCGCGGTCGTAATAGCGACGCAGCTCGAATTCTTTGGGTTCCGGAACAGTCCCGGTAAACGTCACCTTCCCCCGCACCGTCCCTCCATCCACCACCGGCGCCGACTCATAGGCTCCGGCATCGGTTCGTAGTCCAATTGTCAGGAAAACCGACACACAGCCCGCCGCCCATAATGCGCCCCTCATTGCCTGTCCCATGTTTCCTCCGGTCATGCGACTATTGTTGCGTATCGGCGGATGGATTCGCGTTATCCAGCCGTCGTGGAAGTTCGAAGAGAAACGGAGATTGCTCCGTGAAGATCACCCGACGAAACTCCTCCGACCACTTTCCCTGCTTACTCACCGTCTTCAGTGGAAACCGCTCGGCCTTGGTCACCCACCGATAGTATTGCCGAGTTTCCCCCTGTTCAGCAACAGTGACTTCAAAGAGTTCCGTGGGATGACCGTTCAGCGTCTCGTCACCCACGAACTCGCGCGAGACCTCTCCGTCCATGTTCTCCGTCACCGTCAATATATGGTCGGCCACGATCGGGACTTCAAGATACTGCCGCCGCTTCGAGAGGATGAGCCACGAATGCTGCTTGTCCATCCGCACGATCATGATGCTGGCGCCTCGCTGGGGTTGGGTGTATTCGAACCGCCAGCGATCGCTCTTGGCGTTGACATGGGCCGTAACGACGGACACTCCGTTTTTTACGATCCGCTCAGCCGAAAAATCAAGCGCTGTAGCTGGCTCTGGTACACTCCCTGTGGCAATCGACACGAGCCAGATCAAGCACAGACGAATTGATAGAGGAAGACCTCGCGGTTCCATCAGTCTTTTTACCGTATCGTTGAGTTGGGTTCAAGACATCGTTCGCCGTTGAAAAACGAACGGGGGAACCCGGCTCTCACATCGCCGGATTCCCCCGTCGGTTCAGTCTCCCCGTGGGCTTACTTGGCCTTCGCCTTCATAGACACCGGAAGAGATTTCGCCGGCGATGAGCCCTCGGCCTGTTGTGTGGCCGGAGCCTGACCGCCTAATGGTAGGATCGCACGACTGTCTCGACCCAGGACTTTCAACATCCCCCAGTGTCCGGCATCCAGATAGCCGGGACGCTGGTTGAGCCAGAGATAGTCACCGGGGATCCCGTTCGGTCCGCCGGCTCCGCCGTGCAACCAGGCATTGATGACTTCGGACCCACCGAACTCCATGGTGCTCACGAGGTCCGCCCCGCTGATGTACGGTTCGTGCTTCCATTCATGACCCGCCACGCTGAAGAGTTGCACCTGTTCGCTGAACGCGCCCAGGACATGAATGACCACCGAATCTCCGACGTGCGCGGCGATCGTCGGCGTCACTGGCTGCTCACCGGTCTTGACGCAGGCGAACACTTCGCTGTAGACGCAGCCTTTCTCGGTACGGTAATCGGTCGGTTCCGACCGATAGTTCACCGCCGTCACGCCGGCCACCTTTTGGATGTACGGCATGAAGCTCGTGCCGATGATGTTGTCCTCGTCCTGGAACAGGAGTGCGAACGACCGGTAGTTCTGCCGGGTTTCGTTGCCCGGCACGTTCCGATTGACAATCACATCGGCGCGCCATGAGCTTTTCTGCGCGAGATCTTCACCGCTGACCGGATCGCGGTACTGCGATCCTTTCGGTCCAATGATGACGGCGCCGAAAAGCCCGTTCCGCGGGTTCTCGATCACATTCCCCCAATCCTGAATCAGGGCTGCGTTCTCCCCGAACTCCGGATGGGCGTAGAACGTGTAAGTCCGGCTTTGACCTGGGGCAACCGTTTGGTTGCCGGGATTGTTCCCGGCGTTGATGCCCATAGACTCTTTCGGATCGTAGGCCAGGTTATCCACATGGAACCCGGCTCGTTCTTTCGCCATTTCATTCTTGAGATTCACCTTGATGCAATCACCGACGTTAACGTGCAGTGTCAACGGGCTCGGCTCAAGATTACCCGAGGCGACTTTGGTCTTCTCGCCTTCGAGCACATACATCTTGCCGGTCTCGTTGCCCAGCACCATCTTGCGCTCCAGGTCCACCTCCATCGTACCAGGCGTGCCTTTGTTATAGCGGATCGCCTTGTCGATGGCCGACACATTGAAGCTCTTCACCGGCGCATCAGCTGGACACACGGACTTGGCTGACTGCGGGATTTCTGCCCGGCCAGGCAACGGCTTCAGTGTCGCATCGGCCTGGTCGAGGACGCGGAAGAGGCCCCAGCTGCCTTCCGCAAAGTGTGACGCACGACCGCTATAATACGGGTAGTCGCCCGCCATCTGCTGCGGTCCGCCCGCGGCCGGAATCGCCGCATCGTACCGCTCCCCGATCACGACATGCAGCGTGCTCCGGGGGATGGAGTTTTTGCTGTACCGCTCCATCGGGAACCAATGGCCGCTGATGTGCCAAGAATGGACTTCATTCGCTGAGCCTTCGATCAGTCTGACCACGATCGGATCGCCCAGATACGCACGTAACATCGGCGTCTCAGGATCGCCGTGGATCAAGCTGCTGAAGAGCTGTGACGGATCAGGATTGTTGGCCAAGCGCACCGAGAATGGCTCGACGCGCATGTTGTAGCCACCACCGGTCGTCGCTTCGCCGCCGTTCAAGAACTTCATTGGCAACAAGTTGAGCTTGGCCGGATAGACCGCAGACGGGGTGCCGTCCACGGAGATCGCTCCGACTCTCGCCTGTGGATTGTCGGTCGTGATCAGTTCGGCCGCCCGTGGATTGGAATCCATGACTTGCGTCACGATTTCACGGAACGAGCCATGGATATGCGCCGACACCGGCTCAGTCGTATGAATATCAGCGACTGGACCACTGCGAACCTCTTTACCGGTCACCGGATCATGATAGGTCGACCGCGGTGGTTCCGCGATGAACGTGGAGTAGAACCCATGGCCCCAGCCGTCCAGGCCGAAGACGTGGTCATGCCAGAACGTGGTGCCGAAGTCGGCGTCCACATACCATCGTTCTCTAATCCATTCCACCGAGACAATCTCGCCCTTCTTATGGGGATACTGTAATGGACGCTCGAAGGTAATCAGATTACCAGCAATCTTACTGATTCTTGCCGACTCAAATCGCCCCACCTCGTCCATCCCGACGCCGAGCTCGGTCTTGACGTGATAGCGCGAGGCATCTTTCACCGTGATGCTGATCGCGCCCTTCGCGGCATCAGCCCCAATCGTCGTGTTCATCGGCACGGGCATACCCTTACCGGGATGCTCGTCTTTCAAAATCGTGAACGGCCGCAACGACATCTCGTACGAGAAGCCGATGATCGGGCCATCCGACGCCTGCGTGTCAAACTGGAACATATGCGGATGCAGGTTGGTCTTACTGGAGAACCCCTGTCGCTGATCGTCCTTCAATTCGCTCTTGTACACAACGTCAATACAGTCTTGTACGTTGCCGCGGATCACCAGCGGCATTTGCTTGGCGGAATTTTTTCGAACGTCCTGCTCTTCTTCATGCAGAACGTAGAGCAATCCATCCGGATCCACAATCGCCGGCGTTTTGGCCGTTGCCTTCTTCAGCGTGATAGGCAATGTGATCGCATGAATATTAAAGTATTTCTGCGGCGCCCCTGCCGGACACAAGCTCCACGGCCCCTGCTCTCCCGGTTTCGCCGGCTCAGTTGAATTACTACCGTCGTCGCGGCGATGGATCGGCTCCAGCCACGGCGCTCCGCTGTGGCTCGGCGAGAACGGCACACGCCGACCCAGATGCGGCCGTAACCACGGCCACGCGAGTTTGCCTGATCGTGTATCGAAGAGAATCTCCTGCCGCTTACCCGGCGTCGTCGACTTGTAGTTCACCCACTCATATGCAGTTTCCGGTTCGCTGAGCGCCTTGACACCATCCCATGCCCAGTCGTTCACCGTTGAATCGTACGCCAGGGTCTGCTCCTTTTCAGTAGTCTTGTGGCCCGGCTTGCCTTGTGGCGGCACCTGCATTTCGACCCAGTCCTTGATGGAGACCTTGGCCGGAGTGGCTTTCCAGTCCGTTTTGTCCTTGGTGATCTCGAATTGTTTTCCGCCGTACCAATCAACCGTCATGCCCACGAGCTTGTCACTCGACGTACCCACCTTCATCCGGCCGATCCGATCCGGCAATTCCACTAACGGCTTCATCACGTCGGTCTGGGAACCCGATGCCTGGAGGGTGTTGTACACTCTCCAGAACCCCCACATGCCCGTGACATAATGCTGCGGAATGTGGCAGTGGAACACGAATTCGCCCGCCAACGCCTGCAAACCGCCCGAGCCGCCTTCGATCACCTGATCGTATACTTCTGTTGGGCCAATCGACTGCACATCTAACCGATCCGACGTATCACTGATTGGAGGAAATTTCACCGGCCCGTTTTTTGAGACCGCAAAATCGAGATTGCTGTTGCCCGGTTGTCTGGCCCAGCGGATGGATCCACCGTGCAGATGGTGCGAGTGCACGATTTCCGACCCGCCCGCCATCCGGAACTTCGCCGGATCGCCAAGGTAGGAGCGGGGGATGGTCGTAGCCGGATCACCGAATGTGTACGATCCGTAGGCCATGGACTCATCACCATAGAATCCCATGTGTGCTTGAAGTTCAATGCGTGTGCCGTGCGGCTCGCTGCGATAGTTGAGCAGCCGCGCGCCGGGACGATAGGAATCGGTGTGGGGGTCACGCTGCGGCAACATTTCGCCCTTCTTGTTCAGAAGGCGAAAGGCTTCGTCACCTGCCTCATGATAGAAAATCGCAAACTCGCGGAAGTCCGCTCCCTTCGGATCTTCGATCATGGCTTCCCACCCGCTGGCCATTGGCTTGCCGTCGAAGGGGCTCAGATAGCGCGAGCCGTTCGGCTCCACGACAAGCATGCCGATCAAACCCTGATTGAATTGCTCGCGCGAGGCGTGTGAGCGGAAAAACCGCGCACCTTCCTGCGTGTCGGGTTTGATGTACCATTCAAAGCTTTGCTGCTTGCCCGCCGCCACCGTCGTCTCCGAGTTCGATGGCGTCGCCGGCTTGCCGGTGGCTGCCACCACCATGGAGGAGCCGTTGATGACTAGATTGGTCGCTTCGTCGGCAAGGTCGTTGTGCAGCGTCAGTTTCAGACAATCGCCCTGGTTGGCCCGAATGACCAGCGGCTGGATCACGTCGCCCTGCAATCCGTTCGACACGGCGCCCGGATCGTTCTCCGTGTCCCGTGCCGCTTTGTTCGCGGCTTCTTCCGCACGGGCCTTGTCCAGGTCCTCCCGCAGAACGTACATGTAGCCTGGGAAATAGTCGAGGAACCGGCTCAGCGTGATTTCAATATTGATCGCTGAAACATGATACTCCTTCACTGGCACATTCGCCGGACACCGCTGCCCGCCGGTGACCTTGGCCGAATCTTCTGCCACCAACAAGACACCTTGCTGCAGCATATGGCTGTTGGCTCCGGTACTGTAGCCGCCCTTTGCCCCCATGAAATCCTGCTGTCGCTTGACCTCCTCCATCATGCGGTCGTGCAAGATCGACCCGCCTGCTCGATGGATCACCTTTTTTGCGGACGCCTGGTCCGCGCTATCGTGGTGACCTTGTTGCTCTGCGGCCCACGCCATCGGCGTGAGCGCGAGCCCACCCGCCATCATCAGGCTCAGGAATCGCCGCATGACGCCGCCCCTCCTCGGCCTCCGTTGCTGTCTGGGAATGTTAATCTGCGTAGATCTCATAACTCGGCCTCCCCTTTAATGATTATTGATCGCCTAGTTACAGTAAGAACCTCTTCGCACATGATCTGAGTCTGACTGTCTCCTACTAATGGAACGAGAACCGGCCTCCGAACTGCCCCCCGGCCTTGTCTCTCAGGAGGGGTAAGAGCTGGTGAAGGGTTCCTTCTTGCGAAGGAATGGGTCATTCGGAGGCCGGTCCAAAATCACCCAGACCTTCACCAGCAACTTTTCTGAACAGCAATCACCGTGCCGAAAAACGGCAGCGAACAGCATCAATAGAAAATATCTTGTCATAACGGATTGTTAGAGCAATTCAGAGGATGGAACATTCATCATTCGCTTTTGTCGTGTTTTTCTACACGACAAGCCACGAGCTGACTGCATCCCTCTCAATCTCAAGAAATAAGCCATGTTGCGCTGTCTACTTATTTGGACGGCGAGGATCCTGAAAGTGGGGCATGATGGGGCAATGTCGAAGCATTGAGCCTGCATAACAGCTTGCGTCCTCGACTTTTCATGGACGGACTTCCTGTTCTTGTGAGAGACGAGATCAGTCGCCGGACTGGAGCCCGAAGCCGATGCTCCTGTATGGCCAAGTCAGTCAAGCCCTGCATCGCGAAGGTCTTCACGATTCGGCTTTGGTCTTGAAGATAGCGTCGAAAAACCGCCACGACTATCACGCGGTCCCTCCTC
>JACRQB010000263.1 GCA_016222925.1 Nitrospirota bacterium
CATGCTACAGGTCTGACAGGCCAAACAGCGATTGATGTTGAAGACAAAGGCAAACTGCCACTTCGGATGCCGTTCCTCGTAGGGATACAACATCTTGCGTCCCAGCTGCCAATTATAGACTTCAGGCATTGCGTCCTCCGTTCTATGTTCGACGTTCCCCGCATGAGGCCCTACACATTCACGGTCAAGCCTCACACGCTCTATCGTGTGTCCTGGTTTACACCTTAATCTTAATGTGTTCGCCCTTGAGCCATTTGATCATGAACTCGTTCTCTTGACCCGGCGTGAACCCGGTCCGAACCGGTTCCCATGGACCACGGGCCCCGATGCCGCCGTCTTCCGCCTTGGTGATGCGGATGAGACACTCCTTCGGCACCGTGTTGATCGCGTGGTGGTCGACTTGATACCCCCATTTGAACTTCCAGGCAATCGCGTGCTTACCCGGCAGAGAGTCTGTCTGGTGCATCGGCATCAGCCAGTTACGAGTAAATGACTGCTGAGCGCCGTACCGGAAGTTCGATTGATATCCGGTGTCGATCGCAATCGCCCGACCATCCGGCCTGGTCTCATGGCCCTTGACGGACTTCGCGGTGGACACATAAGGCGCATGCTTGGCCATAGTCACGTGGTACGGATAGGCTGGGTTATACTTCGCTCGAATCATCAGCCGTGCGACCTTGTAGTAAGGATCACTTGGCTTCCATCCGCGGTAGGGGCGGTCCACCGGGTTCCCATCGACATACACATAGTCGCCATCGTTGATCCCACGGTCCTTGGCGGCTTGAGGATTGATATGAATCTGGTGTTCGCCGACCCCTGGCGTCCGTTTATCCATACGATAGGGATCGCCGAAATTGGATTCGTAGATCTGCACCCAATCGTTCACCGACCACTGACTGTGGACTCGGTGTCGAGTCTTTGGGGTGACGCAGTAGAACTGATAGCCCTTCTCCCAGAGAGGATTCGAGTGACGCATGATTTCATGCCATGACAACTTGATATTCCGAACCGTTTTATCGTCGTGGTGTTGCGCTGTAATGGGAATGCCGTAGTCGTCAGGCCGAACGTAGGGGTTTGTCGTGAAGATGGCGTTCGGGAGATAGGGTGTAGCCTCCGGACCTTCCCGATGGGAGATGAAGTTTTCTCCGTACTCAATGGCCTCTGGTTCGACACGGTAGTTCTCGTATCGTCCGCTACGGGTCCACATCGGCTTCGACTCGTTCGTCTCTTCCCAGAAGGGATGCCGCGGATAGGTACGGACCATAACCATCCAGCCCTTTTCCGACTTCAACATGACGTCGGCTGAATACCCATAGAAGGTGCTCGATGCATCCAGCATGCGTTGGGCATAGACATCGACTCGGTTCGCATACACCATGGCAAAGTAGTCCCGCATGCGCTTGTCGCCGGTCATGTCTGACAGCTTGGCGGCTACGCCCGCAAAGGTATCCAAATCGTTACGGGTGTCATACAACGGCCTGATCCCACCCTTCCAGATCTGAACCCACGGATTGGAGACCGTGATCGTCATTTCTGGATAGGTGAACTCCATCCAGGAGTTGCACGCAAATGCGATATCGTTATGATTGACATCGGACGTCATTTCGATGTCCTGCGTAATCAGACATTCGATGTTCGGATCAACGTTACGCACCATGTCGTAATGGTGCTTGGCATTGTTCAGCACGTTGACATTGACCACCCAACGGAACTTGCTCGGTGTCGGCATATGGGTCTTGCCGGTGAAGACCTTGCGTCCATACTTTGGCGTATTGACGATCAACGCCGTGTCACCATGGTTCCAATACCCAACTTCTTCGCCGTAATAGTAAGACTTGGTCTTAATTTCTTTACCATGGGCATTCGGATCCAACGTAATGTTGAAGGGATCTTCGCCCGTGTGCACGGATAACCCGGCACCCGACCATGGGGTCGCAGTCCAACATCCGGCCTTGTAGTTACCGGCCCAGGTATGCTGACCAGTCCCAAACTTGCCCACGTTGCCGGTGATGATGAGCACCATTGCGGCCGCGCGACCGTTCGCCGTCATATGGAAATAGTGACAGACGCCTTCACCGTTGTGGATTGCAGCGGGTTTAATAGTGCCCGAGTCGCGAGCCCAACGCACAAGGAGATCCTTCGGTGTGCGGCAGATCTGATGGACTGTGTCCAGATCATAGTCCTGGAAATGCACCATGTACATCTGCCAGACCGGCATGGCATCAATTTCGCGGCCATTGAGCAGCTTGACTCGATAGGTGCCGGTAAGCGCGGCATCGATGCCACTGTTCGTATAGTGCCATCCCACTTGCTCCCGATGGAGCGGCACGGCTTGTTTCTTAGTATGGTCCCACACCATCATTCCGCCGAGCCGTTCAACCTGCTCAGGCTTCAAGGATTGGATGCGGCCGGAATAGCTCTTGGAGAAGTCGGGGAACTTGTAATCCGCCACAACGTCGCGCGGATCCAGGTATTGCAACGTATCCGTACGCACCAATATCGGAGCGTCGGTAAATTGCTTCAAGAAGTCGACGTCATGCATGTTTTCGTCGACGATGATTTTCATGGCGCCCAAGAAAATTGCACCGTCCGACTGTGGACGTAGAGGCATCCAATAGTCGGCACGGTAGGCCGTAGGATTGTATTCTGGCGTGATGACGACCACACGGGCACCGCGCTCAATACACTCCAACTTCCAGTGCGCTTCCGGCATTTTGTTCTCGACGAAGTTCTTCCCCCAACTTGTATTCAGCTTCGAGAAGCGCATATCGGCAAGGTCAATGTCCGAACCCTGCACACCGGACCAGAACGGCTGGGAAGGATTTTGATCCCCGTGCCAGGTGTAATTCGACCAATAGCGACCGCCCTGTGCCTGCTCAGGACTCACTTTGCGGATCCAGGTATCCAACAAGGCATTGATTCCGCCGTTCATCCGAGTATTGCCCATCTTCCCGATAATACCAAGGACCGGCATTCCGGCACGATGCTTAAAGCATCTGGTGCCAGCGCCCTTCATCATCTCGATCATTTCCGGGGCATACCCCTGCTCGCGAAGACGCCGCGCTCCAGCTTCACCGCTGTACCGAGTGGCAATGATGATCATCGCCTTCGCCGCATAGGTAAACGCCGTATCCCAGGAGACACGAAGCATATCGTCAAGGAAGCGACTGTCGAACTTGTACTTGCGCTTGGTTTCCGGAGTCAGCTCGGGAGAACCGTCATCCATCCACTGCTTCCAACCCTTCCGCATCAATGGACCCTTTAAACGATATGGGCCATACACACGTCGATGGAAGGTAAACCCTTTTAGGCACATCCGTGGGTTGTGGGCGAACGTTCCACGATTGCCGTATAAGTCTTCATAGGTTTGGTGGTCATAATTCTGCTCCACACGCATGACCACTCCGTTGCGAACGAAGGCGCGCACACGACAGGCATGCGTGTCATTGGGAGAGCAGACCCATGTAAAGGATGAATCGTAGCGATACTGATCGTGATAGACCCGTTCCCATGATCGGTCTGGATAGTCTCCCAGCGGGTTGCCAACTTCGATCACCGGCTGGAGAGCCGTCAATGCCAGGACTTTGTCCGCCACGGCTGCGGCAGCAACAGTGCCGGCAGAGACTTTCAAAAATTGTCGACGTGACAAGAACATTGTGGATACCTCCTCAACGTTTATGAACTTGAAC
>JACRQB010000272.1 GCA_016222925.1 Nitrospirota bacterium
GAGCAGCTCCCCATAGCAAGTTTTTGGAGGATGTCATGGATGCCTCCTGGTTGTGCACGCGGATGGATCGCCTGACCGGTCACACCTCGCGAGCAGATGAATTGCGCGGCAGTTGAAGATGAGAGATCGTTGTGTCAGCAGACGTGCCAGGATCAGTGCCGGATCAGTCTGGAAAATAACATGAGTGGATGGGAGGGGTCTGATGGGCCCGCGCGAATCGATTAGGAGGCGGGTGTCACCGGTGGCATTCTCGAAGCGGAAGCAATTGTGGGAAGGTACCGACGACATGGTCCCATTCCCTCACTCGCATGAGATGACGCATCCGCACGATCATACGATACGTGAGCATACTCTCAAATATACAGGTTGTCCAATCACCGTCTCTCATGGCAATCCGCAAGAAAATAGAGACAGAAGAAAAACCAACCACTGGATGATATCGAACGGCGTGCCGACTTCGGCGACGGTCGGGAGCAACATAAAGTATGTGACATCGAGAATGCGGGAGGTCTTGTCCGCCCGCTCCAGCAGACGACCGAGCCTGGCAAAATGCCAGCCTTCTCCGTGCGACATGGTGGCATCGGTAATGCCTAGAAAGAGGTGGCTGTTTGCTTTCACGTCCGCCAAAAAACGTGTGGAGATTTCGACTGGACAATGGCTGAAGCTCTTTAGTAGCGTGTTCTGTCCATGATTACAGAATTTGTCATCACATCCGGAGAACAGACCAAACGCCTGGACCTCTTTCTCGTCAATCGAGAACGAGACATCTCGCGGTCAGCGTTACAGCGTCTGATCGAGCTGGGTCGTATTCGCATCAACGATCAGGTGGTGAAACCGAGTCACAAGATCAAACCCGGTGATCGGATCACCATGGATGTGCCGAAGCCTGAGCCTCTCTCAATGAAGGGCGAGGCGATCCCATTGGAAGTCCTGTTCGAAGACGAATCCCTGCTCGTGTTGAATAAGCCATCCGGCATTGTGGTGCATCCAGCCCCGGGGAATTGGACCGGAACGCTGGTCAACGCACTGCTGCATCATTTCCAAACGTCGGGGGGAACGATGTCGGCCATCGGAGGGAAAGAGCGCCCCGGCCTCGTACATCGACTGGACAAAGAAACGTCCGGCGTCATGGTGATTGCCAAAACTGATACGGCGCATCGGGCCCTCGCCGCGCAATTCAAGCTCCATACCATCACCCGCGTCTATGAGGCGTTGGTCTGGGGCGTGCCCAAGAAAGGCCGAGGATTGATCGAACTGGCGATTGGTCGAGACGTCAAAGACCGGAAGACCTTTTCATCGAGAACGACCAGTCCCAAGGAATCCGTGACCGAGTATGTGGTCGACCATCGGTATGGCAAAGCGGCTGCGCATGTGTTGCTCTACCCGCGCACGGGGCGAACGCACCAGCTTCGGGTTCACCTCACGTCATTGGGTCATCCTATTCTGGGGGATCACACGTACGGCGGGCGAAAGGTCTGTACGATCGCCGATGTGGAGATTCCTCGGGTGATGCTCCATGCCAGGACTCTCGGCTTTACCCATCCCGTGACGGGCCAGGTGGAAGACTTCACGAAGTCGGTGCCTGCCGATATGGAGAAGGTGCTGTCTGCGCTTGACCGGCTCGGCATCCGCGTATGAGGCAATTGAGGGTTATGAGACCATCGTATCTCGTGTTCGAAGCCAGAGTGCTGGGACTCGGTATAAGGCGCTGAATGAACCCTTCGTGTCATCGCTGGAGGCGTTTGAAATCGGAAACCTTCTTGGGGCCGTTCAACCATTGCTCTCGGTATTGGATCACTTGGAACGCATGCAGCGGGATAACGAAATCGAGATCGGGCGAATCGATGACAAGCGTCTTACAGAATACCGCGCCGCATTACACAAGATACTTCCCGGCAATCAGCCGGAATTGGATGGTGCGGGAGGAGGCCTGTAAGGCCGTTCTGGTGGTTTCTGAGCAGTGCCCATGAGTTTGGGAGGGGGTGGTTCACCTCCAAATACAGCGGGCACGACCCAACACCCAGCGAAGCGATTAGTGGCCCATCTTGGGCCCCAACGCATTCGCTCCAGCGGTGACGAGTTTGAAGCGAGCAGCGCTCCCACAGTGGGGACACTTCGCTCGAACGGTTTCATCGTCGAGTACCTCGTACTCATCCGCCTTCAGCCACATGAGTTGGAAACACTTTGGACAGGTTCTGACTTGCGTTGACATCGGTTTCCCCGTACACTCCAAAACAATTCGGGGGATACTCTAGTATAAGATGCCTCCAACCCTCAAGTCCGCTGTCACCTACTCCCATCACGAGCCTCCGGACGCGTCTCAGCTCCTTGGGCTATTCCACCAGGCCCCCTGGGCCAAGAGCCGGTCTCTCGAAGACGCAAAGGAAATGCTCCTCCATACGGATCTGACACTCTGTGCGTGGGATGGAGAGCGTCTCATCGGCTTTGGGCGAGTACTCACCGACTTTATCTATCGCGCGACGATCTGGGATGTGATCGTCGACAGGGCGTATCAGGGGCAAGGCGTGGGAACCGAAATTGTCCAACGCATCCTCAGGCATCCACGACTCGAGCGGGTGGAGCTCTTTTGGCTTTGTACCAGACGACCGGGTTTTTATGAAAAGCTTGGCTTCAGCTCAAAAGAACAGATAGGTCTGGTGTGGAGTCGAAGCAAAAATGGTCGGCTTGAGTAGGAGACCGATCCAAATCCGTTACCACCCCTC
>JACRQB010000102.1 GCA_016222925.1 Nitrospirota bacterium
AGGCCGTAGCTGCAGGCATGGGCAGCGATGACTGTCACTCCTTCTTCCAGTGCCAGGCAGAGTCGATCGGGATCGCCGAGTGATTGATCCTTTCCGATCAGACTAAATTCGTAGCCGACGTGGCTGAGAAACGGCAACTTCCTCTGGGCGAGTGTACGATAGAAAGATCTGTATCTCGGATCAGCCGGGTTGAAGTGCTGGGCATTCGGCAAGACTTTGATCAGAACGGCCCCGGCATCGG
Source organism: Nitrospirota bacterium (assembly GCA_016222925.1). Taxonomy (GTDB): domain Bacteria; phylum Nitrospirota; class Nitrospiria; order Nitrospirales; family Nitrospiraceae; genus Nitrospira_D. The sequence continues at coordinate 242 of JACRQB010000102.1, forward strand.
CGCAGCGGTGAACCTCATCAATGGCATCTTCACGCTGCGGATTGATCGAAGGGCCGGCCAAAAAAACATCGGGATGGGCCTGCACGGTTTTGAAGACGTAGTCATTGCTGACGAGAAAGTCTGTATGCTGGCGATTGAGCAGGCCTGTCTGATCGTAGAACCCGTCCATGCCGAGAAGCACCGCCTGCGAGACATGTTGGGAGGCGCCTAACTCCGTGAGGAGGTGATCCAGATATCGCTGATTGGCCTCTCGTGGTTCTGTCGGTGAGAGATCATGCTTCCACAGCAGGAAGCGAAAGAGTGGACTTCGAAGGAGTTTGGGTGAGATGAAGCACCCATTGTCGCCATCCGGTAACGCCGCAAGATGGACATGGCAATCGATGAGCGATTTGGTTGGCTTCATGGTCGGTTGCCATACGGAACGTTATCTTAGCCCTGAATCTCATCATGAGATGAAAGGCATTCCACCGCAATGCGCTTTACACCGCGTAAGTCGAGCTTGCCGGTTCCAAGGACCGGCAACGCGTCAACCTTCACGAAGTGATGCCGAGATGGAATAAAGAGGTTCGGTAAACCCATGGTCGAGAGTTTCGCAAGAATATCGGGAATTGCGGTGTTATCCACGGTGTGCAGGACGGCCAATCGCTCTCCCTTTTTCTCGTCTGGCAGACCGGTCACGGCAAACACTTGCACATCGGCACCGGCGGCTTGCTGCAAGGCCTCCTCGACCTTTCCGTGCGGAACCATTTCCCCGCCGATTTTAGAAAACCGAGACAGTCGGTCGGTGATGGTCAGGAATCCATCGTCATCCAACGCAGCAATGTCTCCTGTGATGTACCATCCATCCCGCATCACTTGGGCGGTCAAGTCTTCTCGGCCCAGATATCCGTTCATGACGTTCGGCCCTTTCACCAGCAACATGCCGGGTGTGCCTGACGGCAGGGGGAGGTACGTGTCGGGATCGACGATTTGGACCGACACACCAGGAAGAGGCTGGCCCACGGTTCCACGGCGTGAAGCCGGTTGGTAGTAGCCGGCTGCGCGAAAGTCCGGGCAATTCACGGCAATCACGGGGGCGCATTCTGTGACTCCGTAGCCTTCGATCGGTCCGACTCCGAACGTATCTTCGACCGCCTGAGCGAGACGGGTCGGAAGCTTTTCTGCGCCGGTGAGGATCACCCGTACCGAACTGAATTGTTCAGGGGTGCAACGGCGGGAATAGAGCTGTAAGAACGTCGGTGTTGTGACGAGGAAGGTGATGCGATATTTTCTGATCAGTTCGCCGATGGCCGCCACGTCAAGCGGCGACGGATGAAAGATCATCGGTGCGTTGTTGAACATGACGAACCAGAACACCATGTATCCGAACGAATGGAAGAAGGGTAAGATACCGAGGACTCGTTCATCTTGATACAGGTGGAGCATCTGTGTCGCACCCTGGCAATTGGAGTCGACGCTGAAGTGCGAAAGCATAACGCCTTTGGGTTCGCCGGTGCTGCCGCTGCTAAAGATGATCGTGGCCAGGCTGTCCGGGGTGAGCGGGGTCGTCTGCCCGCAGGTTCGTTCGATGACGCGGCATGGGGCGAAGAGGGCCAGCGCTGCAGCCGTGATTTTCTGTCCTGTGCTGATGGTCTTGGCCACGTCTTCGAGCCAGATCACCGACGGCCCGTCAGGCAATTCCAGTTTGGCTTTCTCGATGAACGTACGGCTCGTGACGATTGTGCGCAGCTCGGCAAGATGGACAGCCGCCTCCAATCCTGACTTTCCTACTGTGTAGTTCAGGTTCACGATCGTCTTCCCACAGAGCGGAGCGGCCACGTTCACGAGCGCACCGGCGACAGTCGGTGGCAGCAGCACGCCCACCTGGTCTTGTCCCTCCCAATAGGGTCTGAGCGTTCTGGCCAAAACGATTGATCCGATCAGGGCCTGGAGGGCCGAGACTCGCGGACGGTTCTGGTCGGCCATAGCAAAGCGGAACGGATAGCGTCGCATCGAGCGAATGAATTCACGATGGAGTGGCTGGCGATGTGATTTCCGGAGTTGCCAGGCCGCTTCGCCGAGCGCTCGGATCTTCCCGCGCAGCTCATGAGTCGTCGTACTTGGCGGTAGCGGTGTGCCGAACGAGACGGTGACAGGATAAGGAAGATGTTCCGGTATCTTCCAGAGAAAGCGCCTGCGATTGAAGCTAAAGATGCTGCCCCACACACGGTCGAGGTGGACTGGAATGATGGGGGCCGTTCGTCCCTTCACGACCCGTTCGAAACCCCGTCGAAACGGCAACAGTGTGCCGGTGCGCGTGATCTGGCCTTCAGGAAAAATGCAAACGAGTTCTCCCTTGTCGATGGCGGCACCGGCCTCGCGGAGCGCCCGTAAGATCACTCGCAAGTCCCCATGCGAGGAAATGGGAATGACACCGAGTGCCTTCATGAAGGGTTTGAAGATCGGCTGTTCGGCATACTGAGCGTCGACGACAAAACGCACGGGACGATCTACGCTGGCGATCAGGAGAAGGCCGTCGATAAAGGAGACGTGATTGGGGACGAGGAGTGCGCCGCCGGATTTCGGCACATGAGTCTCGCCGACGATGCGGAGACGATACAGGGTATTGGTGAGGACGACCAGCACCAAGCGAAGCAATGTATCGGGCAACAGCCAGAGGGCCCATGCGATACCGGCCAGGGTCATGACGGCGGCAACCAAGAAAATGCCGGTCGTCGAGACACCGACATTGGCGAGGGACCCTCCGGCCAGTGACCCCAGCAAGATACCGGTGAAGACACAGGTGTTGGAGAACGAAATGACGGCGCCGCGCCGATCGGGTGGGGATTTCCATTGGAGAATGGCGTTCAACGGAACAAAGATGAACGAACTGGAAATGCCCAGAGCAACCATCATGAGAAACGTTCCGGACAACGGCGGTGTCAGGGCGCCGAGTAAGAGTAAGGTGAGAAAGACACCGATAGCGCCTAAGGGAATCAGCCCGTACTCTACGCGGTTCTTGGAAATCCGTCCGACCAGCAGCGCGCCGATGCCGATGCCCACCGACAAGACGGTCAGCGGAAGGCCAGACATCGCATCGGATAGATGTAAGACGGCCTTTGCATAAACGAGCAGGTTTTGACTGAACAGGCTCGCCACCGTCCAGAAGAGGATTTCCATAGGAATGGCCATGCGCAGCATCCGTTCGGACTGAATCGCCGCCCAAGCGCCTCGGATGGTGGCTTTTATGCCGCCGGCTGCGCGGGCTGGGGATACCCGTGGAATGCCAAAGGCGGTCGCGAGACCGATGATAGACAGGACCGTCAAGGTGAACGGCGCGAGCCACGTGTGATCCCCGGCCATCTGCAGGAGAAAGCCTCCGGCAGCGGTTCCCGTCAGGATTGCCGCGAAGGTCCACATTTCCAACAACCCGTTGCCGGCGGCGAGCCGTTCATGTGGGACTAATTCAGGAAGAATGCCGTACTTTGATGGGCTAAAGAGTGCGCTATGCACGCCCATGCCGCATAAGACGATCAACGGGAAGACTCCTCCAGCTGGATTCAGCCAGAGGGCGGCGGTGCCGGCGGCCATGAGAAAAACCTCGACGACTTTGATCGAGATGATGACCGTCCGCTTACTGACGCGATCGGCCAGTGTGCCTCCGACAAGAGACAAGAGCATCAACGGCAGCGTGAAAATGACGAATGCCATGGCCGTTTGTGTCTGGGCAACGGTCTCCACTTCGGGGCCTGGGGCTATGCCGACAGTGGCTTGCCGTATCGCGAGCAAAGCGACCATCAGCTTCCAGGCGTTGTCGTTGAATGCCCCGCAGAATTGCGCAATCAGGAGGCTGCGAAGGGGATGGGAGAAAGATTGGGGTTCAGGCCCGGCCGAGGTGATCATCCGTGAGAGGTATTGTGCCTGATTTAAGGAGCCGGGGGAATAGGCAATCCTTCCAGCTCCATAATCCGCAGGGCGTTTGTTGTGGGGCAGGGGCCCGGTCTGACTCGGTAATCAAACTCCAGTGCGCCGGCCGAGACAGTTTCCTGAAAGTGAGCATTGAGCAAGCCGGGGACGGCTGGCTCCAGATCTGCTAGCTCCAGATCATGGGTGCTCACAAGGCCGAAGCCGTGTCCTTGCGACAGTGCGGTGATGTAGGCACGGCTGCCGATGAGCCTCTCTCGATTATTGGTACCCTTGAAGATCTCGTCGATCAGGAACAGCACCGGTGGTACGGCGCGTTCCTTGGTGGCATCGAGAATGGTCTTCAGTCGTTTGACTTCAGCGTAGAAAAACGACAGGCCGGCGTCGAGTGAATCATCGACACGAATGCAGCAGGCCAGGCGGCTCCAGGTCCATGTAAACGACTGTGCGCAGACCGGCCCTCCGGCTTGCGCCAGGCAGAGATTGATGCCGATCGTTCGCAGGAACGTACTTTTGCCCGACATATTCGAGCCCGTGATCAGGTGGATCGAGCCGAGTCCGATTAGACCGACATCGTTTGCGATACGGCTCTTCGCAGGGAGGAGTGGATGGCCAAGATGAGTGGCCTGCAGAACGGCTGCTGTGCCGTTCTGCTCACCGGTTGAGATAATGGGCGTTGGCCATGCGTAATCGGGATGGAGATAGGCAAAGGTCGCCAGAGCCGATGCCGCTTCGACTTCTGCCAGGCAGTCCAGCCACTGCGGGAGAGCATGCTTGATCTCGCGCTGCGTGTGAATCAGTTGTCGAGTGAACCACAGATCCCAGGGGCACAATGCGTTGACGGCCAGATGGACGAGGGGGTGTGCCTTGATGCTGATCGCATGAAGCGTCCGTGCGGCCTGCTTGAGATGCAGGGTGGGACTGGCTCCGCCTATCAGATTCGCACAGACCGAGGCGAGGGCGGTGCCTTGTCGCTGAGCCTGACGCTCTAGGTAGCCCAGGACGATGGCAAGCCGTTCGGTTTCATGGTGCAGGCCGACCGCATGTTCCAGGAGCTCTTCCCCTTGATCGGTCATGAAGTAGATCAGTGCATATGCCGCGAACGAAAACATCCAATACCCAGGGAGCTGACCGAACAATGTGGCCGATGCGAGGCCGATCGTGGTGAAGGCGAAGAGGCTCTGGATGACCAGCAGCACATTCAGGTTGGGCAGACCGGCTGGGTGTTCAAGCACTGCGGCCAGCCGCTTGCCGTTGATTTCCTGCTCTCCTGTCAGTCTGGCCTCAAGGGTCAAGCGATCGCGAAACAAAGAACGAGGCGCCAGTTCCTTCACCAACGACTGCCGTGTTTGCCACTGTGAAGGGGGAGGGGGTTGGTTCAGCAACCAGCTGTGCAAGCGCTCTCGGCCATGGTCCGAGACGGTGGTGTCGAGGAGATGCGCCAAGGAATGAGTTCCAAAGAGATCGAGGTCGATGGCGTAGGGGTGAGATGTCGGAGCTTCGCCGGGTCTTGGCGGAATGGCCGCCCAATCCAAGGCGATGCGCGCAAGCTGGGCCAGCTTGATCTGTTTCCACTGCTGAAGCCGATGAATCCAGGTTTCCACCCTGTTATGATACGCGGCCACGGCGATGAAGGCGGCCAAGAATAGGCCGAGGGGTGCTTTGAGCGATCAGGCGATCTGTTCGTCGGACCGCCGTTTCGAGCTGGACCGTGCGGGAGCGTGCCATAACAGGCGACCTTACTGGGAACGGACGTGGGACGTCAAATCATGATGCCTCTCCGGCGGGGCGCGACAGGTGTTGCCAATCACGAGTGATCAATGACGATGCCGAAAGACTGGGTTGATATCTGTATCCAGGAACGCCTCGATGCCGGCGAGTTATTGAGCAGGCTCAATGATGCTGCTGTTCAGGGCGCCTGGGAGGACGAGGGCGTGGTCCATCTCTATTGGGCGGAAGATCAATGGAATGAGGGTAAGCTGGTTTCGGTACAGTCGGTTCTGGCAGATCTCGTACCGTCGAGTCGTGTGATCCCTCTCTCGGTGCAGCGAGTGCCCTCTCAGGATTGGAATGAGGCCTGGACTCGTTCAGTGAAGCCGCTTCGCATCGGTCGATTGGTGATTCGTCCGAGCTGGGAGCCGGTCGTGTTAGGGCCACAGGACATCGAGATCGTGCTGGACCCGAAGCAAGCCTTCGGCACCGGCCACCATGCGACGACACGTCTGTTGCTGGAGTGGCTGCAAACAGATATTCGAGGGGGTGAACATATTTTGGATGTGGGGACTGGGAGCGCGATCCTGGCGATGGCTGCGGTCAAGCTGGGCGCAACCTCCGCCATTGGAGTCGAGATTGATTCTGTTGCGGTCGATTGCGCGAGTGAATATGTCGTGCAAAATGGATTGAATGATCGGATCGAGATTGTGTGCGGCACGTTGGCTGATCTGCCACAAGGGAGTGGGACAACTGCTGATCTGGTACTTGCCAATCTCGATCGGCAGACGGTCTTGGACCTCGCTGATGGTTTGGTCTGTTGTGCGCTGCGCGGGGCGAGCCTCATGGTCTCCGGCATTCTGATCGAGCAACAAACTGAGATCGTGGATCGGTTGTCCAGTCTTGGCCTCGCGTGTGTGGAACGGCGAGAAGAAGAGGGTTGGGTGGCGATGAAATTCCTCAGGCCGGAATCCTGCGATGAAGAGATTTAGCGATGTCTAACAGACCGCCCTATCCGTATGTGCATCAGATCAGCGTGTCCGATGGTGGGGTTCCAAAGCTTCCGGTGTTGGAAGCGACGGTGAGTGACAAAGGAGTAGATGGCGATCGCCAGCGCAATCTCAAGTTCCACGGCGGCCCGGACCGTGCTGTCTGCTTGTATTCGCTTGAACTGATTATGCGGCTTCAGGATGAAGGCCATCCGATTGATCCCGGATCCTCTGGAGAAAATCTTACCGTGTCAGGATTGGACTGGGACCAGGTGCGTCCCGGCGTCAGGTTAACCATCGGCCCGGAGGTCCAACTCGAGGTGACGAGCTATCTAAGGGGAGTGTCAATGGACCGAGTACTCGAACCAGAACTCATGGATGATCCGAAGCAAGCAGATGCATACGCATCTGCCGATTTTGCGGAAGAGAATCAGGGATTTGTCGATCGCTTTAAAGAATACTTTCCAGAGTTTTCGCAGGGGCGGGTTCTGGATCTGGGCTGCGGTCCTGGCGACATTCCGATTCGATTTGCCACACTCTATCCGGCCTGCCATATCATTGGGGTCGATGCCTCGGCGCCGATGATTCAGTTGGGTGAACAGGCAGTGAAGCAGGCCGGATTGGCAGACCGGATTACGTTGCGTTGCGAACGATATGAAGAGGTTGCCGGTGCCAGAATTGTCGATGCCGCGATCTCTAACAGCCTGCACCGAAGATGAGATCGGCTCGCAGCTAGCCCGTATGAATCTCACCCGATTGTTGATCGATATTCCCGATGACCGGCATTGGGTGGTTGGCGGAATTATTTATTGAGTGGAGGCTGAAAAGGAAGTGAGATGCGAAGGATTATGTGTTTGAACACTATCTCAGGACGATTCCGTGATCACCTCACCGCATTTGCTCTATTAGCGTTGAGTGTCACAATCCCGGTTGGGTGCAACAATCGTGAGGCCATTCTCGTGATTGAGAAACCAACGGAAGTCCACAGCATGGACCAGGTCCCTCCTTCTCCTGACAATGCCGTTGCCGGCGTTCAGCCAGGTCATGTCATCGTCACGCTGGCGGCAGGTGAAACGGCAAGAACCGTTGGCGTCTATCAGGGCAAGGACTTTGACGCGTTCCAAGTCAAGCTGTCAGACGGCACCGAGGGGCTGATCCTCGCTGGGGATACTTTCAAAGTCGTGTCACGGTGAGGCATGTGAGTGCGAGGAAAGCAACTCCAAAAGAAAGGGAACAGTATGCGGAAGGTTTCCTCTAAAGCAGTGAAAGACGACCTTCGATCAGAGTACGATTTGACCAAGCTGAGAAAAGCTGTGCGCGGAAAATACTATAAGCAAGCCATGACGGGAACAAATCTTGTGATAGTCGACCCAGACTTAGCAAAAGTATTTCCGGATTCGGCTTCCGTAAACCGAGCCTTGCGGGTTTTGTGTGACGCGGCTGGCAAGTCAACTCAGCCATCCCGGCGCTCCACCAAAAAGTCAGCACATCGGAAACGATCGGCTGCCTAGCCTACAGCGTTGCCCGATGTTTCTCTGGTCATCTTCTTGAGAAGTTACCATCAATGTGTCGGAATCATACCTCCGGGAGAGTCGCCATCACCGAGGACGAAATCGGTACGCGGCTGGCCCGCATGAATCTGACACGACTATTGATCGATATCCCGGATGACCGGCACTGGGTAGTCGGGGGAATTATTTACTGAGGGCTGTATGCGAGAAAACGTACGGTGTCTTGTCAAGAGACGATGGCATCATGTCTGCACCCTTGCAACTGGTGGCATGTTCATCGCAGTTCTTTCAGCCGGATGTGGTGAGCGAGAAAACTGGCTTGAGGTCGAGAGGCCAACGGAGGTTCGGCTTATCGAACAGTTGTCGCCTTCTCCTGGGTCCGCGAGTACTGGTGTAGAACCGGGAAAGGTTGTAGCGACTCTAAAGCCAGGCGAAACGGCACGAGTCGTCGCGGTGTATCACGGTTAGGACTCAGACGGTTTCAAGGTCGAGCTTGCCGATGGCACCGAGGGACTTATCCTTGCTGGCGATACCTTCAAAGTCGTGTCTCGGTGAGACGCAGAACACCACGATGCTCCTCTGCCCTAGTTGTTGGGTGAATCGAGGCTGGTGAGCTCTTTGTTTAGCACTGCGGCCACACACGTTGCGAGTGCCGCATTGCCTCGCAGGGTGTAGTGATTCTCGGGCATGTAGAGATCGGAGAGGGGGATCGCGGAGAAGCATGGAGTGGAATCGAGATAAGCCACGCCAGCCGCTTGAGCCACTTGGATCCCAACGGGAGACGTCGATTGGGGCCGTTGGAGTTCCTGTTTGGATGGGAAGAACACCACGATCGGGATCGAACCTTCTTCTTGGACGGTGTCGACAAATGTCCTCAGCAGCCTCGCATTCATGTTGACAAGTGCCTCATCCGAAGTCTCTGGTCTTGGGGCTTCCCATGCAGAACGCCACGTGATGAAGAATCGGACGAGATACGAGGCGTGATAAAACCGTTCTTCCCAGTCGCTTGGGCGGAATCCTTTTTGATATTCCAGAAATGGAAGCTCAAAAACCGATGCCTTGGACAATATGACATCAGGATGCAGGGGGGGGTATTGAGCAGCACGAAGTCATTCTCCCTGAGGACCACTCGAGGTTTCGAGTACGCGCGTGGCCAAGTCAGACTACCGAGAAAGGGATACACCCACATCGCCCGTTCATTATCGCTAGAAATGAAGCCGAGAATCACAATTTTTGGCTTCCACGGGCGAACATCTCGTTGATACCGGAGAAGGATTTGGCCCAGGCCATGACTAGGAACTCCAAAATTCAAGACTCGATATCGAGAGCCGAGGGTTTGCTCCAAATAGAATCCATAGGTTTCCTCGTACCGCACCTCATAGCCAAAGGTAAAGGAATCGCCGATCAAGGCAATATCGGTGCGCTCAGGATTCTCTTTAAACGAGAAGCCCTCACCTGAGGAACGCAGGCCTTCTGCACTAGTCCAATACAGCTGGTTGATACTCTGTGCATTCGGCCGAAGCTTTGAGCCTAACAGCGCATCATCCTCGTACAGACCTGACGCACCTCGACTGGAAGCTTCATCGTGAATGCGGCGAAAATGGGACCTGACGCTTTCCCAGCTGTAGGGTTTCAGCGCCAGAAATCCAATTTTATCGTATCCTCCTTCGTGACGAATGCTGAATCTCAACGCAATCTCACCAGCGAGGATCAGGAGCAGCACCGTAACCAGATTCATCCCCACCAGGAGGTGGAAGTGAGGGGACTGTGATTGTCGGTCTCTCAAAAAGGTTCGTATGACAACCCAGGTACAGAGAAGAGCGAGGGCCATAGCCATACAGAGTGCGATGCCTGGGTTACTGTGGAGGAACAGGTCCAAGGGGCGCTCGCCCTTCATGTGCAACGCTTTGGCGATGACGAGCGCTGCCAACTCGAAAAGGAAGAGAGCAGCCAGTGGGAAGAATTCTCGGTTGGAGGAGGACGCCCTGGAGTGCATCTGATTATTTATACCACATCAGTAGTGTCCCAACGTTTAGTGAAAGAGCAATTTGTGCCTCATAAGTGACTAATTCCACTAAGCACGCATTTCGGTGCGTGATTGAAGTCGGCTCCAGGTGGAGAAGGTACGAACAGCAAGCCAGTTAATAGGTATCAAGCCTTGCTGACATAAACGTTGGGACACTACTGATACCACATAGGGAATAGGGGGCAGAGAACAATTTCAATGACCAGGTGAGGTTCATCACGACATTGCTCTGAGCTACTGGAGGGCATCCGGTGGGGTTTTGAGGAGCTTGGCGAAGCGATTCTTGTCGATACATTTCTCGTACGCCTCCTCGGGCGAAATCCATTTCTTCGTGAGGAGATCCTGAATCGCGTCATCCAGGGTTTGCATGCCGACGTTCTTCCCGGTCTGCATCTGCGAGGCGATCTGGACCGTTTTGGCGTCCCGGATGAGATTGCTGACGGCCGGGGTGCAGACCAAAATCTCCAGCGCGGCACACCGCCCCTTCTGATCGATTCGCTTGAAAAGATTCTGGGCCACCACGACGCGGAGTGCCGTGGACAGGGTGTTGCGAATCTGTGGCTGCTCCGAGGCTGGAAAGACTTCGATGATGCGGTCGACGGTCTTGGCGGCGTTCTCCGTGTGCAGCGTCCCGAATACCAAATGCCCCGTTGCTGCCGCTTCTACCGCTAACGCGATGGTTTCTAGGTCCCGCATTTCGCCGACCAGAATAATGTCCGGATCCTCACGAAGGGCTCCCCGCAGAGCCGAACCGAATGTGATGGTGTGTAAGCCGATCTCTCGGTGGTTGACGATGCAGTTCTTGCTCTGGTGGACGAACTCGATCGGATCCTCGATGGTCAGAATGTGATCCTTCCGGTGGCGGTTCGCATAATCAACCATCGCCGCCAGAGTCGTTGATTTTCCGCTGCCGGTGGGGCCCGTGACCAGCACCAGCCCTTTTCGTAACATTGCCGCGCGTGTCAGCACGGGCGGCAGGCCCAACTCTTCGGCAGAGAGGATTTTGGTGGGAATCTTCCGAAACACCGCCCCCATCCCATATTTGTGGTTGAAGAAATTGGAACGGAAGCGGGCTATTCCGGGGATCTCATATCCGAAGTCCACATCGCCCGTCGCTTCGAATACCTCCTTCTTCGGGCTCGGTGTGATCTCATAGAGCATGTCGTGGAGCACTTGGTTGTCGAGCACCGCAGTCCCCGATAGGCGTTCCAATTCACCGTTGATGCGAAAGGTCGGGACTTGTCCTGCAATCAGATGCAGGTCCGACGCCCCATGGTCGATCATCATGCGAAAGAGTTCATCGATCTTCGGCATAGCCATCAGTCTCCTAGTTGATACCCCTTGTAGTATATGCATTCTTGGCGTGCCGACAAATGAAACTCTGATCTTGTACGGCCCTTCAATTACTGTCACTGCCCATGGAAGAAGAAACCGCAACATCTCCGAGCTTGGAAGAGGAAGCCGACAAGGTTGTCATCTATTGGGAGCGGGAATACTCCACTGCCTTTCCCCCGGAGCGGCTGAAGCTGGACTTTCATCCCCACCGGCCGATGATGAGTCACATGACGCTGGATGAGCAGCGGGCGCTGGCACTACGGCTGGCTTATTCGTTGTCCGGCCGATGTGAAATTGCGTCGCACCGCATCGGGGGTCCAGTGGCAATCACCGCCGATCGCGCCGGAAGAGCGATTGCTCGGCTACAAGACCTTCTCCGGCATGTACGTCGATTTGATTCTGAACAGCGGGTATCCCAAGCTCTGTTGTGGGGTCCGCCTGTACTACCCCAAACATGTCGGCTTGATGATGAAGGATCTGCCCAACCACTTCTATCATCACCCGGACCGGACGTTTACTGTTTGGGAGGGGAT
>JACRQB010000103.1 GCA_016222925.1 Nitrospirota bacterium
ACGGTAAGGGCACGAAATGCGGCAACAAGGGCTGCCGAGGCAGGAGTAGGAATGAAGGGCCTTTCCTTCGTGTCAGAAAGGGGGCTCCCCCCCCCTCTGCGACGGGACGCAGGTATCTTCCTCATGGTGCGACACTATAGCTACCGGAAGATAACCTCATCAAGCAGCGTTGGACGATTACTCGCACCGCTGCATATGGACGGTTGCCGTAGAAGCGCTCAGGAATGCCGTGGGTTAAATTTCTCTTTCACGACTTCCAGGACTTTCCTCGCTGCGTCGTTCGCGGAGAGTGTAGTCGCGTCTATGGCCACTTCTGGATGGACCGGCGCTTCGTAGGGATCTTGCAGCCCCGGCACGGTCGAGGATTCTCCCTGTCGGCCTCGCTGATAGGTCCCCTTGTAGTCACGTTGCATGGCCAGTTCCAACGGACACTCCACGGCGACCTCAATGAACTGAGGAATCAGGCTGCGGGCAAAGTCTCGATACGCCCGCTTGTTGCCTGTCGCATCGAAGATAACGGTGACGTCATGAGCGACCAATCTTGCACCCATGAACGCGAGTGAACGATAGAACAGATCCCGTTCTGCAACGCTGTATGTCGGATGAGGTGTCAAAATTCTGCGGACCGCATCCGATTCGAGTACTTCGACAGGACCAATCTCTTCGAGCTTTGTCTTCAGCGCGGCTGCAATCGTACTCTTTCCGGACGCAGGCAGCCCTGTGAGCCAAATGGCGAAAGCCTTTGATGTGGCCTCAATCGTCATGAGTCAGCCAGCAAGAGAGGCATGGGCGTTCATTCTGTCGGCTGAGGCAAACCGCTAGCGAGTAACGGACTCTAGAGTCCACAATACTCATTCACCCGCTCCGGCTCAAAGCGCGGCACGTCGAGTACGTTTTCAATGAATCGGAAGAGGCTGCGCCGGATGTCGATCGACAGATTGGGATACCAGAGCGGGCTGGCCACGACCAGGCCGCGAAAAGCGAAGAACGGCGCAGCCGTTTCCGTAACTTCTTTGTCGCCGCTGACCTCCACATAGCTGTCCCAAAACAATCGGAACAAGATCTCAAACGACCCCTGGAGCTTGCCCAGGCTGATCAATGAGTTAAGGAGATAGTTGATCGTCATCGCGGTCACGTCGTCCGCCGGCTCGCCCCATTCCCCACGTGATCGATCCAACACCGCAAAATCTGTCCCGGTACGGAACAGCACATTGTAGGGATGGAAATCCCCATGAACCTGGGAAAGACGATTGACCTTGTCATGAAGGCGCCACCGCCACTGGTTGCAGGCTTCCTCCACCGTGCGCAACAGATCGTCCGTGATAAAGCCACAACGCTTGGGATAGCTGTCGGTCAATCCCATGATGCATTCGCCGTGGCCGATCAGTTCACGCAGCCGACGCTTGTAAAGATCAGCGTCTCGCCGTTTCTTGGTATGGATTTGAGCCAAGTAACGAGCCAACGCGACGGTGCGTTGCCGGTCTAACTTCCATAAACTCCCGCCTTTGGCCAGCCGTGCCAGATCCGCATGATAGCTCGCGCCATCGGTCCATTCATTCAGCACGAAGAATTCACGGGCTTCCGCGAGGGAAAAGAGAGCCTGGTTGGCGTCAAACGCCCCCACATCGAGGGCCTTCACATGGCGCGGAAGGTGCCCATAGGAATCGTAGTCCCACAGCATCGCCTGAGCGCGATCGGCCATATGTTCGTGCCCGAACGGACCCGGCTTCATCGTTTCCAGCACCGCGGACTGAACCCGCCGTCCGATTTGAAAGGTTACTTTGACCGGCGTGCCATACCCATACCGCTTCTGCTCTCCCTTGGAGCTCTCTTTGCCGATGACTCCATAAGACAACAGCTCGACATGAGGGCCAAAACGAGTCCGCAGATACCCCTCCAGCGCTTGCTTGCTCAACGTCGGCATATCGCATGACCTCGCAAGTCATGTTCCACGGTTCCCCCTTTAGACTTCCCCCTACACCTCACCCCTTACCCTCTCAACCAATTCAAAAACTGTCGCATTGGGCACCACCGATCCGACTGCCACTGTGGATAAATGCCCCTTATCGGGATTGTGCTGGAATGACCGATGATCACGAAACATCCTTCCTTGCTGATTTCCCGATAACCCTCAACCCGACTCGAGTCGGCACATCGTTTGCGACTTCCAGTTGGCGAAGGAACTGAATCGTCAGGATCGGGAGGCACTATGGAACTTGAAATTGAAAGCCGCAATGTCGCCATGACCCCACGCTGGAAGACCGAGATTGAATCCCGCATGGATGATCTGCAACGGGGGCACGAAGATTTGATTCATGGACGGGTTACGTTGATCAAGAACCGGCACCACAAGAAACTCGCAAACGTCGCGGAAACCCTCGTCGTCGTCACACTGCCGGGACGCCACACGCTGACCTCCAGAAAAGATGACAAGACGTTTGAGGAAGCCATTCGGTCTGCCTTTCATGCCATCAGCATTGAACTTCGCAAGTATCGAGAAAAACGCGCGAAGACCGAAGTGCGTCTGTCACCCGTGCCACCCCATCGCGGTGTGATCTGCAAACTCTTCCCCAAGGAGCGATACGGCTTCATCCTCAAAGAAGGAGGTGGTGAGGTCTATTTTCATGCGAACGCCTTGCAAGGGCTCAAGTTCAAGGAACTCGAGGACGGCACTGAAGTCGTCTTCGGCCTGGATCAGGGGGATAAAGGTCCACAAGCGACAGTCGTCACGCCCCCGCCGCCTATAGCGAAGGTACTGTAGATGACAGTCGAAAAGTTCAAAGTCCCCGTCTCGATGCTCGCGCCGATGATCGATCCTGGTCAACTCGGGTTCGACGATACCGGCGGGCTCGAGCCCCTGACAGATATCATCGGACAGGAACGGGCGGCCGAGGCCCTGGAATTCGGGCTGAATATGAAGAGTCCCGGATTCAATCTCTACGTATCGGGTCCCGTCGGGACGGGAAAGGGCACGCTCGTTCGGCAGATGGTCAAGCGCATGGCCCAGGCCGCACTCGCCTCGTCTGACTGGTGCTATGTCAACAACTTCCAAGACCCCTCTCGGCCGATCTGTCTCTCTCTTCCAGCGGGACAGGGCGTCTCGTTCAAACGAGAGATGGCGGGATTTATCGACGGATTGCGACGCGACATTCCCATGGCCTTCGAGAGCAAGAAATATCTCGATGCCAAGGCCAAGCTGCACGACGACATCGATGCCAAGAAAAAATCGCTCTTCCAGGAATTGACGGAACTCAGCCGGACTCGTGGATTCGGCTTTGAAGAGACCTCGGTGGGTTTCGGGATCGTCCCGCTTAAATCCGGCAAGCCCATGACGGACGCAGACATGGAAGCGATGACCGAGGAGGAGCAGTGGGACTTGAATGAACGACGCAAGACCCTTGAAGGGGAAATCCGCGAGTTCCATGTCCGCATCCACGGCCTTGAGATAGAAGCCGAACACCAGCAGCGCCACCTCGATCGTCAACTGGTCACCAATGTCTTGGAAGGCCGCTACGAGACCATGCGGCGTGCCTACCAGGAGATCCCGGCAATCTTGACGTTTTTGGAGCGGGTTCGTGACGACATCGTGCACCACTACAAGGATTTTCTTCCGCGCGAAGGACCCACCCTCGCCATCCCAGGCTTGGAATTCAAACGTCCGGACATGTCGCGCTTTCTCGTCAATCTCATCGTACAGCACGACCCGACGGAAGGTGCCCCTGTAATCGACGAATCGCACCCGACCTATACAAATCTCATCGGCAAGATCGAACGGCGGGCCCACATGGGGGTGATGTACACCGATTTCACTGAGATCCATGCGGGTGCCGTGTTACTGGCCAACGGCGGCTACTTGATCGTGAATGCCCTGGACATGCTGCGCCAACCATTTTCGTGGGATGCGTTAAAGCGCGTGATCAAAACGGGAGAGGTAAAAATAGAAGATCCTGGCGAGTTCTATGGATTCTCCACAGCCGGGCTGAGACCGGAGCCGATCCCGGTGAATGTGAAGGTCATCATGGTCGGGCCACCCATCCTCTACCATCTCCTGCAAGCGTACGAAGAAGACTTCGGAAAGCTCTTCAAGGTGAAGGCGGATTTCGATACCGAGGTGGAGAGAAGCGAGCGACAAGACCGCCAATATGCCCGGTTCATCGCCAAGCTCTGCCGCGAAGAAGGGCTGCCGCACTTCGGCGCCGATGCGGTCGCTGAAATCCTCCGGCAGGGGCTTCGCTTCGCCGATCGACACGATCGACTGTCGTTGCGGTTCAGCCTGGTGAGTGATCTCATCCGCGAGGCCGGGTACTGGGCCAGGAAAGAAGGCCATTCCTTCGTGTCTCGGGCGGACGTCGATGCCGCCGTCTCACATAAGCGTCATCGCTCGAATCTGGCGGAACACTGGATCCAGGATGAAATCAAAGAGGGCACATTGATGATCGACCTCGACGGCGACGTCGTCGGCCAGGTCAACGGCCTCTCAGTCCATGAACTTGGCGACTATTCGTTCGGACGCCCCACACGCATCACGGCTCGGACCTACGTCGGAACCAAGGGCGTGATCGACATTCAGCGCGAAGCGGAGCTTGCCGGTATGATCCATAGCAAAGGAGTCATGACACTGGCTGGATTTCTGGCCGGGAAATTTGCCGGGTCCTACCCCTTCGCCATGAGCGCCTCGGTGACATTCGAGCAAACCTACTCGGAAGTGGAAGGGGACAGCGCCGCGGTGGCCGAACTCGCCGCGATTCTCTCCAGTCTCGCCAATCTGCCCATCCATCAATGGCTGGCCGTGACTGGTTCCGTCAACCAGTTGGGCGAGATCCAGCCGATCGGGGGCGCGAACGAAAAGATCGAGGGGTTCTTCGAGTCCTGTTCCCGCAGGGGGTTGACCGGCAAACAAGGCGTGATCATCCCCGCTCGCAACACCAAGCATTTGGCCCTTCGGCTCGACGTCGTCGAGGCTGTGGAATCAGGACACTTCTCCGTGTATGCCGTGAACACAATCGAAGAAGCGCTGGAACTGCTCACCGGCATTGCAGCCGGCGAGCGAGACCTTGATGGGACCTACCCGTCCGACAGCGTCTTTGGCCGCGCCGCCCAGCGGCTTGAAGAAATGGCGCAAGCTGTGGCGGAATGGAGTGAAGGGGAAGAGAAACCGAGCGGGCACATCATCACGGAACCATGACAAATTCTTCGATCGGTGTGTGACTCATTCGCGCGACCCCGGTCTCTGGTCGGCTGTTTAGTGATGCATGAGCTGATCGCGCTTACAACTTTCTTCGGCCAGCATGCGCTGGCCCGCCGTGGCGTCCGTGGGGATACGTGCCATGCAAGCATTCATCGAATCACCTTGCGTGCCGGCGGAGACACGGTTGGCGCTTTTCGCGAGGGCCGTTCCGACGATACCTTGATGGAGCTTTTCACTATCCTGACAGCTTTGTTCGGCGACCATCCTCGCCCCTTCACTAGAATCGTTTGAAATTTTGGCGAGGCAGGCTTTCAAGAAGTCCGATGGCCCAACAGGGGTCGGCTCAGAGGGAGCCGACGACATGGACGGGCTTGCTGATGTCGGTTCGATTGCAGTCTGTTCCGATGCGCACCCTGCCGCTCCGAACAGGCAGGCAAGCCCGATAAGCACGGTTCCGACCGACATTCTTATCATAGTTCGTATTCCTCCCATACGGAAACTGAGGCTGTCGACCCGACCTGTATAGCGAAGTCTCCGTCTTGGAGCAAGCGATATTGTGGCCCTATGACGAGAGTCCTCAATTGTTGCAAGTTTGAGAAGATCTCTGGCGTGAATCCCTAAAACCTCGTCGAAAGGAGTTCTTCGAGGTGGGCTTTGATTTGATCCCGTACCGTTCGAAAGGCGTGGCGTTGTTCTTCAGGGGATCCAGTACCGGCAGCAGGATCGTCGAAGCTCCAATGAATGAGACGTCCTGTTTGTGGCCAACGGGGGCACGACTCCTTGGCCCGATCACACACCGTAATCACATCGTCGAAAGTTTGATCGGTAAATTCCCCCATGCTTTTCGATCGTTGGATTGAAATATCGACCCCAAGCTCCCGCATGACCACTACCGCGCCGGGGTTCAGACCAACGGGATACGTCCCGGCACTGTAGACATCAAACTGGTCCCCAGCCAGATGACGAAGGAGCCCTTCCGCCATCTGGCTACGAGCCGAATTCCCCGTACAGAGAAACAACACCCGCCGCTTCATGAACAACAGGTCACCGAGCAACAGGTAGCTTGGTTCGTCTCCGGTTTTGTTGCCCGTACAAACCCGCTGATGAACTTGCCGTCGACAACCGGCGCGATGGCGTCAAGATTGAGATCGGTTCCTTCAAACAGATCTCGGGCATCCTCAGCCGTATAGACTCTGGTCGGCTCGATCGAGACTCGTTCGAATCCCGCTCGTTCCAGCTTCGCGATGTACTCCTGCTCCTCCAACGCACCGGCAACACACCCAGCCCACAATTCGATGTTGCGTTGGATTTCTTGGGGGATCTCTCCTCGGACCACGATATCCGAGACAGCAAAACGCCCTCCCGGCTTCAAGACGCGGAAGGCTTCAGCCAACACCAGATCCTTGTCCGGCGACAGATTGATCACGCAGTTCGAGATGATGAGATCGACCGAGTTATCAGGCAACGGAATGTGTTCGATATTGCCTTTGAGGAATTCGACGTTCGTCATCCCGGCCTTGGCCTGATTGGCCCGCGCGAGATCTAACATTTCGTCGGTCATGTCTAGGCCATACACCTTGCCGGTCGACCCGACCCGTCTCGCTGAGAGCAGCACATCGATGCCGCCGCCCGATCCCAAATCCAATACCGTTTCACCCGGAGCAATCTGTGCCAACGCAGTGGGATTGCCGCACCCCAACGACGCCGCCACTGCATCGTGAGGCAACGTGGCAGCTTCGTGGTCGCTGTAAAGATTGCCGGTGATGGGATCAAGTTGCCCTGCCTGCAAGACAGTCCCAGTCCCGCAGCAGGAACGCCGCTCCTGTTTCTGCGCCTGCAACGCCGCCTGACCGTATCTGCTCTTGATCTCCGCTTTGAGCGAGTAATACATCCACCGCCCCTCACGGCGATCCTCGACCAACCCCGCATCCTTGAGTACTTTGAGATGAAACGATAGCCGTGATTGCGCGGCGTTCATCGCATCCGTCAGCTCACAGACGCACTGTTCTCCGTCTTTTAATCGGTCGAGCAACGCCAAGCGAGTCTCATCCGACAGGGCGTGAAACAGCGCAACCGCTTTCTTGGTCGAGAGAGCACTGGCAACCATGAATGAACTATATAACAATAAATTTTGATGAGTCAAGGGCCAGCGGGGAGATTGTCAACCCAATTTAGAAATGTCCTCTTCCTCCCAAAGTAGAACTGTCCGGTTTATGTGATGGGCCCCGCCGCCAGGAGTTCTCGTGGAGGCAGCGTCCGTTTGCGCCATGGATGAGTCTGCCACGGTGTGACCGGCCGGTGCCGGCGGGACGCCGTCTGCGGTACTATCGGGCGGCTTGGACGTGCGGCGATGAGGGTATAGGCGAGGCCGTGCCCCTGATGCGTGATGCGCAGCGTCCCATCGACCCGTTCTTCAATGACCACCTGTGTCGCCCGCACGTTGGTCTGGACTTGATAGAGGTGCCCGTTGTGGGCGACAGTCCAATCGCGCCGCAGGACTCGCTTCGTCTTGATGCACAGGATGCGAGCCAGTTCGCCGCGCGCCAGCCTCGGTCGATGCAGATCGGCTGCCTGGGCAGGCGGCACGGCGAAGCGCCGATTGTAGATCGGCAGATAGCTCTTCAGGAACGCATTGGCCGCGTCCAGCGTGGAGACCTCCGCGAGCCGCAGCTCCTTGCTCACTCGATCTTGAAAGGTCTTAAAGAGCCGCTCGACTCGCCCCTTGGCCTGCGGGGAATGGGCCGCGATCAGTTCGACACCCAGTTCTTCCAGCGCGCGCCCAAACTGACTCTGGGGCGCGGCCCCCGCTAACTGCTCCTCGATCGTGGGCTCGACGGGTGACCGGTACGTCGTATGCTTGTCGGCATAGACAGCCAGCGGGATCCCATGCTGCCGAATGTAGCACTGGAAGCTGTCCATCGCCGGGATCGTGCCCTCGTACGCATGGAACCGCGCAAAGACTCGACTACTTGCATCATCGATGTAGGCCATCAGGACACAGCGCGGCCCACGCCCCTCGAACCAGTCATGGTGTGAGCCGTCCAGTTGGATCAGTTCCCCCACATGCGCTCGTCGCTCCCGCCAGGCGCGATGCGGGCGCTTCCGTCGTCGAAAATGATCGACCCCGTTCTCCAGCAACCAGCCCCGCAGCGTCTCATCGCTGATCGTAATCCCGTGGCGCTCGGCCAGTTTCTCCGCCGCCAGCGTCGGGCCAAAATCCCCGTACTGCTGCTCGTAGAGCTGCAAGGCCTTGGCCTTCCGCTTCTCAGAAATCCGCCGATTTGACGGTTTCCCGCGTCCCCGATGCACCAGCCCCTGGTCGCCCTCCGTCTTCACCCGCCCAAGCAGGCGCCGGATCTGCCGATCCGTCAACTGCAACATCTCCCCGGCCGCCCTCTGCGTGATCCGCTTCTCACGCAGCTGGCGGATGTAGTGCTCCCCTGAAATCAAGCCACCTGGGTTGCTTGTTGCGCGCGATATTGAACCGGGCTCCGATACCCCAGAGCGCTATGGGGCCGTTCCTCGTTGTACCACTGCACCCAGTCCCGAATGATCCGTCGTGCCTCCTC
>JACRQB010000274.1 GCA_016222925.1 Nitrospirota bacterium
GATCGATGCCAACGGCATCTTGAACGTCACGGCGACGGACATGCGGACGGGTCAAAGCCAGTCGATCGAGGTCAAACCGTCGTACGGGCTCTCGGACACGGAAGTGGAGCGGATGATTGAAGATTCGTTCAAGTTTGCGGCCGAGGATGTCAATGCACGGAAGTTGATCGAAGCTCGATTGGACGCCGAAGCGTTGCTAAAAACGACCGACAAGTCGCTCGTGGACGCAGAACACTTGATCTCACAGGAAGAAGTCCAGATCATTCGAGCTACACTCGCTCAGTTGTCCAACGCAAAGGGCGGGGCGGATCCGCGTGCCATCCGTGCTCGCATGACGGAGCTTGAACAGGCCGCCAAACATTTGAATGTCGTGATGCTCGACGATTCGCTCAAGAAAAGTTTGCAAGGGAAGAAAGTATCGGAGCTGTCGTGACAGCGGAGGAGCCCTGATGGACCTGAAGTGGAAAGATGCCGAAGAGATCGCCATCCGGCTGGTCGAAGAACACCCTGAGACAGACCCCCTCACCGTGCGCTTCACCGACATGCATACCTGGATCGTGGCCCTACCGGAATTTAAGGACGATCCGAAGACGTCGAATGAGAAAATTCTAGAAGTGATTCAGATGGCGTGGCACGAGGAATATCAGGACACGAAGGCATAGGTTCCGGAGTTACAAGTTCCCGTCCCCTGCTGGTGGTCCCTCAGGAATCTGGTCCAATTTATAGAAATCCATCGGGTCCTGTCGACGCTGCACCGCCTGAGTCGGCTCACTCCCCTTCGTGAAGAGCTCAACCGTTCCCTTTTGCCCTTCTCCTTCCTGTTCCGACTCTAGAAGCCCTGTCGAAGAATCAACCTTCACAAAGGTCACCCCGTCTGGAATCTCGAACGGCACGACAGGAAGCTGCTTGAGCGCCTCTTTCATGAACGCGATCCAAATCGGCAAGGCTGAACGGGCCCCCGACTTCATGGGGCTCGGGCTCGGTCACTTCAAGGACCTTCCCCGTATTGTCTTTGACCGATTTAACGGCAAAGGGCTCCACTCGATTTCCCTGGTTCAAAAACACCCCATAGACTGAGGTCAACTCCAGCAAACCAACCGACGAGGTGCCAAGCCCGAGGGAAAGATCGGCAGGAAGCGGACTCGTAATCCCGACCGTACGCGAGAACTCAATCACGTTTTTCACGCCGATCTTGTCCAACAACCGGACCGTGGCAAGATTATGTGACTGCGCCAGCGCATCCCGAAGGCTCACCATGCCATGAAACTTCCGGCCATAATTCTCCGGCCTCCAGATCTTTTCGTCCTCTGCCTGCTCATAGACGACCGGGGCATCAAGGATCTGTGTGGCAGGGCTCAACCCTTGACTCATCGCGGTCGCATAAATGAGGGGTTTGAACGCGGACCCCGGTTGCCGGTGGGCCTGCACCGCACGGTTGTATTCACTCCGGGAGAAATCATACCCGCCCACCATCGCACGAATCGCCCCCCCTTTGGGATCGATCGCAATCAGGCCTCCCTCGACGACCGGCGTCTGCTCCAATGTGAGTTGCACGCCATCCTTCGTGAGCCGTTTCACACCGATTTCGATGACATCCCCAGGCTTCAGAAGTGATTTGAGATTCGGATTCACCACGAAATCCACCGTGGGATCCGGCCCCTTGAGGATCCGCTTGGCCCAGGCCATGTCGTCAAACGCCAGCCTCGCGCTGAACGGCCCGACCTGCACGAGATAGTGATCCTTCGCAACCTTTAACACGACCCCTTCACCCAGATACCCAGGCTTGAGCAGTGGATCTCTGGAGGAAAGTTCCGAAGGTTGGAACGTCGCTAAATCAACGGTTCGCCGAGGCCCTCGCCACCCCTCTCGTTTATCGAGCTCGCGAACCCCGTTCAAAAACGCCGACTCCGCCGCTTTTTGCATCTCCACATTCAAAGTCGTGTAAATTTGGAGCCCGCCCTTGTACACCATCGACTCCCCGTACTTCGCCATGAGCAGTTGACGGACATATTCGACGAAGTAGGGCGCAAGATGCTCGCTCCCAGGCCGATGGAAATTCAGTGTCTCGCGAACGGCCGCTTCCCGTTCCGCTGCGGTAATAAACCCAACCTCCTCCATTCTGGCAAGAACATGCTCTTGGCGCTTTTTCGCTGATTCATAGGCGCTGAACGGAGAAAACCGGCTGGGCGACTTCGGCAGACCGCCTAAGAACGCGGATTCGGCAAGAGTCAGGCCTCTGATATCTTTTCCAAAATACGATTGGGCCGCCGAGCCGACTCCATAGGCGCCTTGCCCGAAATAAATTTGATTCAGATAGGTTTCAAGAATCTGTTCTTTCCCGGATACCACTTCCATCTTGTAGGCCAAGACGAGTTCGCGAATTTTCCGTTCATAGGACCGTTCGGACGACAGAAAGAGCGCACGAGCCAGTTGTTGCGTGATGGTGCTGGCTCCTTCAACCTTCCTCCCTCCGTGCCGAATGTTCGTCCAAGCCGCTCGCAGCATTCCGATAAAATCCAGACCTGGATGCTCAAAAAACCTCGCATCTTCCGTCGCAATAACCGCCTGCGTCAGCGTTTTTGGAATTTCCGGGAGCGGAGTGAGAATGCGGCGCTCGATAAAGAACTGGCCAATGGGCTGCCGATCATCGGAATAGACGGTGGTAACCAAACTCGGTTGATAGTTTTGGAGCAGATCGAGCGAGGGAAGGTCTCGAGAAAAGTACCAGATGATTCCTGCGACCGTCGTCGCTCCGACGATACTACAGGCCAGCACACCGATCAGGGCGACCTGCCACCAACGCCAGCGGCGGCGTGACTGTTTCTGAATTTCCACAAATCGCCCGTCGTTCGGCATCGGGTATGCACTCCTCGTGAAGCTGAGCTCGGGTCAGCAAAACCTTACAATGTGCCCTTCCAAAACTCAAGCAAGATGCCGACCGCGCGCAGCCCTCCGGCGTCTCCCAGGTTCTGCTTTTTCCTCAAGGTTTCCACTTCAAGTACCGATTACTTCAGACACATAGTGGCGGAGTAAACCTCCGACACACGAACTCGTTTGGCATCGGTACAGGTGCCTGCACACAATCACGATACATCGAAGACCAAGTTCGAGTGGATTAGCACGTTGGATCTTTCCGGGTAAGCGCCGAAAGAGAGAGCAATGCAAAGTGCGCCGTTGCCTGAGAACGAAGCGTCCCGTCTGCGCAACTTACACCAATACCACGTCCTCGACACACTGCCGGAGGCAGCGTTCAATGACTTAACGGCGCTGGCTGCTCAGATCTGCGGAACACCGATTGCGCTGGTCAGCCTCATCGATGCCCACCGCCAGTGGTTCAAAGCCAAGGTAGGCATCGATGCCCAGGAAACCCCGCGCGACATAGTAGTCATCCTCTTCCAACCCTTGCCACCGGGCGATGATGTGAAGAGTAGCCCCCACGGCATAACAGGGACCGCTCTACCGCCCTATGGTCTTCGAGCTTTCCCTGCTTCTAAAGCTCCCCTCCATTTTATTTCGCGCCCCTAGCTTGTGTGCAAGAACGCAGTTCGCGTATACTGCCAAGTTTGCGCCTCACTATCGAGGCGTCTTTTTTGTCATTAAGGAAGTCTCGTCATTATGTCCATCGTACGCGCCCCTCAGGACCGTCGAAGCGATATTCGGAATATCGCCATTATTG
>JACRQB010000275.1 GCA_016222925.1 Nitrospirota bacterium
CCGGCTTTTCTCACGCAAAAGTGTCGGCGCTTCGTGATCTGGCTGCGAAGACGCTCGACGGAACCGTCCCAACAACTCGTACCATCATGCAATGTGAGGACGAAGCAATTGTGCAGCGGCTTACTGAAGTTTGGGGAATTGGGCGGTGGACGGTCGAAATGCTCCTGATCTTTCAGTTGGGCAGGCCAGATGTGCTTCCCATCAATGACTTTGGTATACGGAATGGGTTTAGAATCGCCTATAGGCGTCGCTCAATGCCAACTCCGAAGCACGTGTCACGGTACGGTGAGCGATGGCGGCCCTATCGAACCGTCGCATCCTGGTATCTCTGGCGGGCGGCTGATCGAGAAAAGCAGGGTATGACGGTGCTCTGATGGCAGACCAAAACAAACGACTCGATTCCAACGCTCAGGGTAACTTCTACGTGGATGCAACGTGCATCAATTGTGACACCTGTCGTCAGTTGGCACCGCTGTGCTTCGAGGAGATCGGTGACTATTCTGCAGTTCGCAACCAGCCGCAGGATGATGTGCAGACGCATCAGGCCTATCAGGCATTGCTTGCGTGTCCGGTTGGGTCAATCGGCACGGAGCATAGTGACAAGTCGCGGCGACACCAGGCGATGGCGAGCTTCCCGCTTTCACTTGAAGACTGGGTGAGTTATTGCGGCTTTAACTCGGAGAAGTCGTTCGGTGCCAACAGTTTTTTCATTGAGCATCCTGACGGGAACTGGCTGATCGATTCCCCGCGGTATCTCAAACATCTGGTTGATGTCTTTGAGCAGCGAGGAGGCATCGCCCACATCTTTCTGACCCACAAAGATGATGTGGCCGATGCGGACAAGTACGCCGCACATTTCGGCGCCAAGCGGATCATCCATCGGGCAGACGTGGATGCTGCGCCGAACGCGGAACGCATCATTGATGGGGAAGAAATGGTTTTGGTGGGATCGGAGTTCCAGATCATTCCCGTCCCAGGCCATACAGCCGGGAGTATGGCGCTGCTCTATCGGGGGCGATTTCTCTTCACCGGCGATCATCTTTGGTGGGATCCACACGCGCAGTCGCTGGAAGCCCCCACTCGCTTGATCTGGAGAAAATGGACCATGTTGGACTCTCTCCGTAAACTCCTGGACTACTCGTTCGAATGGGTGCTCGCGGGGCATGGCAATCGGGTGCATCTTTCCTCCATAGACCTGCGAAGGCACCTCCTGGCATTGGTTGAGCGACGCGAAAAGGGCAGGTCATTGCGCTAGAGATGCTCATATCCATTGCACAGTGGATCGATCGGAACATTCTTTCGCTTGGCCGTGAGATGCGGTTGTCCTATCTGCCGCCGCTCATGGTCTATGTGGCGTACGGGATTTCTGGCCTCACCGGAATCGTCGGGACCTTCTTCGTTAAGGACTATCTCGGCCTTTCCGCGTCATTCCTTGCCGCACTTGGATTTTGGGCCGGGATTCCCTGGGCTCTGAAGATGCCGATTGGTCATACCGTTGATCTCTTATGGCGATGGAAGAGCTGGCTCGTTGGGGTGGGGGCCGGGCTGCTGACGATCAGTCTCGGCATTATGGCCCTGTTAATCGGCGATCGCGAGGCAATGACTGCCATCTGGCCGGCGGAAGTCTGGTATGTCCTCAGCGTGCTGCTGGCCCCTGTTGGGTATGTGATTCAAGACGCCGTTGCGGATGCGATGACGGTCGAAGCCGTGCCGCGAGTCGACGATCAGGGCCGGTCTTTCGATAACCAGACTCGCAAGCTCATGCATACAACCATGCAGACGCTCGGGCGTGTTGCGATTGTTGGGGGCGGTATCGCGGTAGCGCTGGTGAATGTATATGTTTTCAGCGGAACTGAGGGATTACCGCAGGCCGACCTCGTTCGGCTCTACAAACAGATCTATGTGATGGCCATGGTGATTCCCGCTGTGTCAGTGCTGGGAGTCGGGTTGGCGTGGTGGCTGCAGCATCGACAGCAGCAACGACTTGTTCAGGAAGGATTCTCCCCGGAACAGGCGCGACACATGGTGACTGTGCGGGACTCCCAAAGTGAACCGACGAAGCCGAACTGGTGGATCCTCATCGGCAGCATGGCCTTTGTCCTCTTCACTCTTACTGTGGGGCTGGGAGGATTTCCGTACCGCGAAGAGATCGTGTTTGCCGGTTCGATGACCATCGTCCTGTTTTTGATGTCGAGGCTGATGCGGGAACTGGAACCCGATAAACGACTCACGTTGGTCGGCACCGCAGCCGTGGTCTTCTCGTTACGTGCGATTCCAGGGACCGGTCCAGGCGCGACCTGGTGGATGATCGATCACTTGAAGTTCGATCAACAGTTTCTGTCGGTCCTCTCCCTGATCGGTGGCGTTGTTGCCTTGGTGGGGATGTTTGTGTTTCGGCGATTTATGGCTGAACGATCCATCATGTACGTGGTCGGTTTCTTAACCATCGTTGGGACGATCCTCGCGCTTCCAATTGCGGGTCTCTACTATGGATTACACGAATGGACCGCGAGGCTCAGCGGAGGAGTCGTCGATGCGCGCTTCATTGCCTTGGTCGACACGGCACTGGAATC
>JACRQB010000104.1 GCA_016222925.1 Nitrospirota bacterium
CAATCGTGATCCTAGAGCGATAGGCTACAGTGGGATCGGTTTGCACACGTCACATGTGCGAATGGTTCCGATTGCAGAAAAAGATGGGATGCCATTTGTGCTCCCATCAAGGGAGTCTATGGCTGATCAAACCTATCCATTCCGTCACGCCATCTATCTGTACTTCGATAAGTCACTCAACTCGCCTCTGCCTGACGCAGTGCAGGAATTTCTCGCCTTTGTCACGATGCGGGATGGTGAAGAGACGCTAATCAAGGCAGGGTGGTTTCCACTCCCACCCACCGAGGCGCAGAGCAGGGCGGTCGCCTTGCGAGCTCCGGTTGAACAATCGGGGGCGATGCAGAGATGACAGTGCCTAATGAAACCGACACGCAGAGTCTGATCCCTACTAAGATTTTTTACCCAGGAGGATATGGCATGAGAGGATGGTGCCGAAGGGGGCTTACTGGCCAAGTGATGGTTCTTGCTGCGTTGACTGCCGCAACTGTTACGCTGTTCCAGCAACCGGTTGTCGCTCAGGAAGTTTCGGTGAGTCAAAACCCATCGTCGGTTCCTGTGCAAGTTGCCCAACAGGCCGATTTCACGTCGGAAAAGCAGGGGGCGCCGGCTTCCGGACAACAGGCACCGGTTGGAGTTTCCCTTGAAGACCTCCTTCTTCAGAAGGGCACTATCACAAAGGAGGAATGGCTCCGAATTCGCACGGAGCAGGAATATAAGGCCGCAGACCAAACACGGCGGCTGGAAAACTTGGAGGATTGGAAAAGCAAAACGGAAGTACTTCCGATCCTTCGGGACAAAGTCAATGTCGGTCTAAACGCATTGCAATTCTTATACGGGCATGTCAATGCCAATGTTCCTGAGGGAAAGAGTCAGGACAGTTTCTCCATTCGCCGCGCTGAGATGGTGTTCTGGGGAAAGCTGAGCGACTATCTTCCCCGTTGGCACATGTTGATGGAGTTCCAGAGTACTGGCCTGACGAGCAACACTCCGACTGGTAATAGCAGTACTGCAAACGGAAATCCAAGTGTGGCAACCTTCTTTCGCGAAGCCTATATCGATGTGCGTCCGGTTCAATCGTGGGCGCCTAATCTCAATATCATCAGAATGGGAATTTTTCGTATGCCCTTCGGCATCTTTACTGAAACGTCAGGTGGTCTGCGAGATATCATCAGCTCTCCATACTTAAACGGTGTGGGTGGCGGTGGTGGGCCAGGGCAAAACCGAAACGGCACGGGCGGGGCCATCGAATTCATCCAAGAGCGCGATTATTTCGTCGATGTACGTGGGAAAATCATGAACCGGCTGGAGTATGTGGTCGGGATCATGAATAACAATAACTTTCAGGCCAACGGCATCGTGAGTAACACTTCTGGTATCGGTGGTGCCAATCAGCCGAAAGCGGTGTACATGCGCTTGCGGTTATTCGGTGACGAAAACTCATTTGTCAGCTTTACGATGATCCAAGGGACTTCAAACAACGCCGGCACCTTCATCAATGGACGTGGCAAGGGTCACTTCGATCGGTATGGGGTCGATGCTCGCTGGAACCCGAAGTTCTTGCCTGGTTTCACGGTATACGGAGAATATTGGCAAGGACATGACGGGTCAAATGCAACCACCGTAGGGACTCCGGCCAATGGGGGTTGTCTCGATACGACCGTATGCGGTGGCTCTGGTGCGCCTGGTGTGAACCGACAGACATGGTATGTCTTGGCAAAGTATCTGTTTACAGAAGGGCCGCTTGAAAACTTCGAACCGGTCTACATGTATGAAGAATTCAACCCCAATACTAGGCTCTCGAACGATCGCTATACCAGGCACATTGTCGGCTTGAACTATTACTTTGAAAACTTCCCACCCAAGATGCAGTCCAAAATTCAGTTCAACTATGAGTTCCGGCACCATGCGGGACTAGGGTCTGGCATCGCGCTTAATGCTGCTAATGACCCCTTCGCGCAGAACGCCTTCTTCTTGCAGTGGCAGTTGAGGTATATGTAGGCTTTGACGTTGCGAAGTGGAATGATGTAGGGGGGTAGATGTGAGAATTGTTGCTCCTTTTCTGATCCTAACATGGGTAGTGGTGAGTGCCTGCGCCTCCCGCTACAACGTGTTTCCATCCAAGGCGATGGAAGACATCGACCATAATTTTGATTTTGCGAAGTGGCATATGAGGGCCGATGGATCCAAATCAAAAAAGGTTCAGCTTGGAGGGCGGCTTGTACAGTCCCAGGCGTCCGGCGGCACAGTAACTATTGTTGTGGCGCAGTAGCCCATCGTCGAACATCCGGCCTATGGGTCCAAGGAAAATGGAACGAATAATGGCGAATTTGCCATTACCTTCCGAGGACAAATTGAGCCATCAATGCTTCAGCCGGGCAATCGAGTGATGGTTGTAGGGTTGTAGGGATGACCCATCCGTGGGAAGTCGTTACCGTGAACGACCTCTCCCGAAGCTTTCCCATGGTCGAGGCCCACTGTCTGCATTTCTGGAACACACAGGGGCGAGGCATTGCGGATTTTCCATTCTATGAAGCAGGATATGTACCCCTTAAACAAGAGACTGTTTGTGCAAGTGCTCCAGCTCGATAAGGAAAGGAATAGCTGGCCTTTTGGGGGCGATGAGGGATAGGACGGAGAGAGCCAGCAAAGAGTCACTTACATGAGAAAAGAAACCTCTGTTAACCGTGAGCTGGGATCAATGTTGCTCGTAGTGTCGATTCTCTTCGCTACGTTAAGCATTTCTGCTTGTAGCTTCTTTCACCATGGCCGATCGGTGTATGACCAAGCAGGCATCCGGATCGGCGTTGAAACTGATCCCTCAGTTCGCCGATCCGGTCAAGCGGTTGTCAATAAACATCCGATCGATATCAGTCCAAAAGAACTCGAGTCTCTCCTTCAGGTCGACGATTTCAGGCCACCTTGCCACGGCCTTTCGAGAGGCGAAGGAGACCGAGCGCGTGTTCTTCTCTCTGCCGAAACCAGATGTAACTTATAGTGAAGATCGGACGGTCGGATTTTTGTTCTTTCGTGGACGCTACCTCCATGTCGTTCTGACCGACCATTCTTCGTTCATTCGTACCGATACCGGTGGGTGGGAAGGGCGCGAAATCCGAGATATGAAGGGCATGAAACTGTGGGTGGCTGCCCCAGCTCAAGCCGCGAAGGTACCTGATCTGGAAGAGCCACGCTGGGCTCATTTTGAGAAAGTTCATGTTTCATTAAATGTCAAAGAGGTTGAGGGACTGAAGGAGAGAGCTCCAGCCACACGGATGAATCAAGGGGAAACTGGGGCACCTGCTTTCCTGCCTACCACGGCATCACCAGCGGTCCGCCAGGGCAGTGCCTCGACGGAGGATTTGCAACTTCAAATTCAAGAGCTCTCCGGTACGAACCAGGAACTGCGAGGGCGACTTGATGAGCAGGGCCGGCGCATGCAGCAGTTGCAGGACCAGATGGAGCAGTTGCGCCGTATGCCTCCGCAGTCGGATTCAAAGGGTAAGCCTCGTAAAGCGGTTCCAGCACACTAATCCTGCTGCCCGCTATTGTCTGTCCGACTCGCCCCCAGTGCGATCCAGACCAGGATATCTGTGGCATGCTCCCAGCCCATGGGGCAGGAGTCGGGGGAAGAGTTAACACAGAGTTAACATATATGTGACAGTGCGGGAATATCCGCAGCGTACATCTCTAGCGAAGAGAATAGCTATCTAGATGAGGACCGATCCTCACCGACTTGGGAAACGTATGAAACGGAGGTCTCTTGGTCTGTTCCAGGAATGCCTGGACGGCTATCTTGGTGACATTCTTCTCGCGCTACTACAGCGTCAAGGATTCGTGAAGAGATGAGGTTTGAAAAAGTAGGAACGTTATTGAGACGAGTCGCGGTTCACAAATGAAGGGATGGAATATGCAAAATCATAATCAAATGACCATGCAAGGTCTGGGGTTTGTCTCGAAGACCCTGCTGATCCTGGCCACTATGCTTGTGACGACAAATGCTTTAGCCGACGAAGTTGTCCAGATGGACAAGAATCTGAAGGGATATGTCAAAGTCAGCGGGGTTTCGGGTAACCTCAATAGCATCGGCTCCGACACACTTAACAACCTCATGACACTGTGGGCTGAGGGTTTTAGGAAACAGTATCCGAATGTGAAAATTCAAATTGAGGGAAAGGGATCCAGCACAGCGCCCCCAGCGCTTATTGAAGGGACCGCGCAAGTAGGTCCTATGTCGCGCCCGATGAAATCGACGGAAGTTGATTCATTTGAGCGTAAATATAAGTACAAACCGACGGCCTTCCCCGTTGCTATCGATGCATTGGCGGTGTATGTGCACAAGGATAATCCCATTCAAGGGATGACCATGTCACAAGTCGACGCGGTTTTCTCCAAGACTCGTCGTTGGGGCGCCAGCCAAAATGTTGAGCGATGGGGCCAATTGGGTGTTGATGGTGAATTGGCCGGATCTCCCGTCAGCTTGTATGGCCGAAATTCTGCATCCGGCACCTACGGCTTTTTCAAAGAGCATGCGCTGAAAAACGGCGACTACAAAGATGAGGTGAAAGAGCAGCCAGGCTCTGCCTCCGTGGTGCAGGGTATCACGGAAGATCAGGCTGGTATCGGGTACAGCGGGATCGGCTATTTGACCTCCGGCATCCGCCCGCTGCCTTTAGCTGAAAGGGAAGGCAAACCTTTCGCGGTTGCGACACAGGAAAATGCGATGAACGGGTCCTACCCTCTCTGGCGGCATCTGCTGGTCTATGTCAATAAAGCGCCGAATAAACCGCTCGATCCGCTCGTGAAGGAGTTCATCAAGTTTATTTACAGCAAAGAAGGGCAAGCCATCGTCATCAAGGATGGTTTCTTTCCGCTCCCGCAGTCTATGATTGGAAAGGAGATGGCGAAAGTCGAATAGATTTTCACGCGAGTTAGCCGGAGTGCGTTAACGGTGAAGCACGAATAGTCGGTGCGCTGTTGTGAGAAGTGCAATCCGGATCGTAATGCAGGAACATCAAGGGAAGAAGGTACGGCCGAAGTATGACAGTTCGGAGAGTCCTCCTCGGGCCAGGGTTCCATTCCAACCCCGGCCCGGGTGGGTGGACTGTTCAGTCGACGCCAAATCAGATCGATCACGGATGGGTGTACCAACATCATCATCAAGACCGGTGGGATCAGCATCATCCTCTGTATTCTCGGGATGTGCATCTTTCTGGTGAAAGAAGTCATCCCACTTTTTCAACCGCCCCGCGCCACCCCGACCGAGCCGATTACTCTCACTCCGCTTGAGCGTCCCTCGCCGTCAGCGCTCATCGGCATCGACGAGCACCAAGAGCTTGCTTATGTGCTACGTGGCGGTTCCCTCGAGTTTGTCTTCTTAGCGGGAACCACTCCTACGACACCACCAATCCATCCGCGCGTGCTGTTACCAGACGGATCGGTAACAGCTGTCGCTCGTGCTCTTGGGAAAGGGCATTCTCTGGCCATCGGTACCGTGGATGGGAGGGTCGTTCCGGTGGCGATCGAATTCACTCAGGACTTCCAAGGTAACGAACGTTCGATTGCCCCGTCCGTCACCGTCGGGACTCCGATGAGTGCCGCACTGACTTCGCAACCGATTGCCAAGATGACGTATCAGAGCACGGACTCCGACGTTCGGATTGCCGCGCTGCTTCACGATCAGCATCTCTGGTTGACCACGAGCCGGAACACATCCCGTCCTGATGGAACCGCTGAGGCTTCGATCACGCAGGTTGATCTCACTCCCAGCATTCCCGGTCGTGTGACGGCGATCACACTTGCGAGTCGGGCAGAGCTTCTCGCTGTCGGTACGGAAGACGGCAAGGTCTACCATTTCGACCTCCGGGAACCGGCGAAGCCTGGTCTGGTTGAAACGACCCAGGCTTCTGAAGGAAGCGAGGCGATTACCGCGCTGGCCTATTTGATGGGTGACAGGAGCCTTGTGGTCGGCGGTGCGTCCGGGCAGATTGCCGTGTGGATGCCCGTGCGAGAACATGCCGCGACCAATACGACCCATATGACACGAATCCATCGGTTTACTCCTCATCAGAGTGCGGTCACCGACATCACGATTTCCCAGCGCGATAAGGGATTCATCACGACCGATGCCGGAGGAGAAATCCGTCTGCACCACTCGACGTCCGAACAAACGTTGCTGACGCTTGCTCCACAACAGGGGACGCTCCGCAGTATCTATTTTTCTCCGAAGGCGGATGGCCTGGTCGGGCTCGCTGAAAATGATCGACTGGTGCATTACGACATTACAAACCCCTACCCCGAAATCACCTTGGCCACCTTGTTCTCCCCCGTGATGTACGAGGGGTATGATCGGCCGGAACTCGTTTGGCAATCCTCGAGTGGGTCGGACGACTTTGAAGCGAAGTTCAGCTTGACCCCGCTGATCTTTGGAACCATTAAAGGCACCATCTATGCCGTACTCTTGGCGGTGCCGTTGGCGGTACTGGCCGCCATCTACACCGCCATGTTCATGCATCCGGATCTTCGGGCCAAGATCAAGCCGACGATTGAAATCATGGCCGCGTTGCCCACCGTGGTGCTCGGATTTCTGGCCGGCCTCTGGTTTGCTCCGGTCCTGGCGCGGCACTTTCCCGCCATGACGGGGATGGTCTCGGTGATGCCCGTGGTCATTGCCCTTTCCAGCGGACTCTTTCTCTTGTTCCCTGCCTCCCTCAAGCATCGTGTGAGGCCTGGTGTCGAGGCGCTGCTGATGATGCCGATCATCGTCGCCGTGGTCTGGGGGTGTCTTGAGACCAATGCGTGGTGGGAGTCCGTTTTGTTCGACGGTCATTTTAAACCGTGGCTCCAGACCTATCTCGGTCTGAATTATGACCAGCGCAACGCCATCGTGGTCGGTGTGGCCATGGGATTTGCCATCATCCCCATCATCTACAGCATTTCTGAAGAAGCGCTTTCCAATGTTCCGAAGAATCTGATCGCCGGGTCCTTGGCCCTCGGCGCCACGCGATGGCAAACGCTGACCCATCTCGTCCTGATCTCGGCCAGTCCGGGCATTTTCTCGGCGTTGATGATCGGGTTCGGTCGGGCTGTGGGCGAGACCATGATCGTGCTGATGGCGACCGGTAATACGCCGATTATGGATTGGAGCCTCTTCAACGGGTTTCGAACCCTGTCCGCGAATATCGCCGTGGAGATCCCTGAAGCGCCGCATGGCGGGACCTTGTATCGCACACTGTTTTTGGCGGGCTTGCTCCTCTTTGTCGCCACCTTTCTGCTCAATACGGTCGCGGAGCTGGTTCGACAGCGACTCAGAGAGAAATACAGCCAATTCTAAGCGGAATGCTTTCTGACAAGCGACGTTCATGAATGATAAGCAAGACCCGGTTGTTGGAAGAGGGATTGGACAAACAGGGACACGAGTGAGTTGATGAAACAGTGGATCAAGCAGTTCATGGCAAGCGGTGACCTCTTCATTTGGGGCTGCGGGGCCGGGCTTTCCATTTCGCTGCTCATGATCGGTGGGCTTCTGGTGCTCATCCTCCTCAACGGGTTCGGGTATTTTTGGCCGGCTGATCTCGTCGAATTGACGCTGAAGGACGGAAAGCATGTGATCGGTCAGGCGGCCGGCGAAGACGTGAGTCCAAAAGGGATCCCGCGAATCAAGATGAAGATCGGTAATCGCGATTTGTACGGGCTCGACTATCGGTGGATCAATACCGATCAGATCGTCGAACGAGCCACGCCGACCGATCTCGTGCTGGTGGAGCGGCGCGAGTGGGGGAACTTCTATGGACGGCTCCGGACGCTGGGCAAGGAAGACCAAGCTGTGGCTGAAGGAACGGAGGCCGTATGGCAGTCCCTCCCGGCCCTGCTTCGAC
>JACRQB010000279.1 GCA_016222925.1 Nitrospirota bacterium
AAGGATCGCGAAGCGTTAATTCAGCAGTTGAGCACCTTGCTCGGCTTCGACCCGACCCTCGTTCGAAAAAAAATGACTGCCAGAGGCAGCAAGCTGCTTCCGCGCAAAATCAAAGACCGTATGACCTTGCGCGATGCCATGTTGGTGGAATCCAACCGTCTTGATATGCCTGGGGTCATGATTCAGGTCGAGTCGCAGCGCAATTATCCAGGCGGCGTGACGGCCGCCCATCTCCTGGGCTATGTGGGAGAAATTTCAGCGGATCAATTGGAGAAACCCGAGTTTGTCGATCTCCACCAAGGCAGCATCGTGGGACAATATGGTGTGGAAAAGTCTTATGATCGACACATGCGTGGAATGGCTGGACAAAAGAACGTCGAAGTTGATGCGCTCGGTCATGAGAAAAAAGCCGTGGTTGTCGAGAGACCGCAAGCGGGGAATGACCTCTATCTCACGATCGATGTGCGGCTCCAGAAGGTTGCTGAGGATCTACTGGGCGGAGAATACGGTGCCATCGTCGCGCTTGATCCGAACAGCGGTGATATTCTGGCGATGGCCAGCCGTCCCGGCTTCGACCCAAACGTGCTCTCACGGGAATTGACTGCAAAACAGTGGGTGGAAATCGTGCAGGACGAAGGACGTCCATTGAACAATCGGGCCTCACAGGGGCAATACCCCCCAGGTTCCATCTTCAAAATTCCCATGGCCGTCGCTGCGTTGGAGACAAAAACCATGTCGCCTTCCAGTACCGTGTTCTGTAATGGGGGATACCAGTTTGGCAAGCGGCTGTATCACGACTGGAAAGCCAGCGGGCATGGGTACGTCGATCTGCACGATGCATTGGTCCATTCCTGTGACGTGTACTTTTATACGATCGGTCAACGCATGGGGATCGATGTGATGGCTGAATTTGGAAAGGATTTTGGGCTTGGGAAGGCCACTGGAGTGGAATTGCCATCGGAGCGAGCCGGTATCATGCCATCAACCGCCTGGAAGCAAAAGGCCAAGAACGAGCAGTGGTTGCCTGGCGAAACCATTTCTGCCGCCATTGGACAGGGCTACGTGACAGTGACACCATTACAGATGGCGAGTCTCGTCGGTACGGTTGCGAACAATGGTGTCAGCTACCGTCCTCGTCTGGTGCAGGCGGTCATGGATCGAACGTTGGGGAACCTTCAAGAGTTACCGGCTGTTCCGCGCGGGAAGATCAATGCGAAACCGGAAACCTTCCGCGTCATCAAGGACGCACTCGCCGACGTCGTCACAAAGGGAACGGCGACGAGAGCGAAATCCTCCATGGTCACGATCGGTGGGAAAACGGGGACGGCGCAAGTGGCGGCGCTCCGGACTGGACCGGAAGAGAACATTCCCAAAAAGTTCCGAGACCATGCGTGGTTCGTCGCCTTTGCGCCGGTGGAATCGCCGAAGATCGCCGTCGCCGTGCTTGCGGAACATATGGGGCACGGTGGGGCCGCCGCGGCTCCTCTTGCCAAAGAAGTGATTGAAACGTATATGAAGCTCGCTCCACAGGTACCGGCCGTCACCTCGGATCTATCCGGTGTGAATAGGTCGGAGCGATCCGCGAAAGACTCATGATCGATCGATTGACCGAACATCGAGGACTCGATAGTTTCGACATCCGGTATGTTGCCTTGATACTCGCCATCCTGGGGATCGGCGTATTGTCCATTTATAGCGTCACGCATGGGCAGAAGGGTGGGATGGCGCCGTATTATCTCAAGCAGTTGATATGGATTGGCCTCGGTGCGGCAGCCTTCCTTGTCATGTGGGCATCGGACTACCATCAGCTTGCGCGGTTTGCCTATCCCGCCTACGCCTTCATCTTGCTGATGCTGGTGTTTGTGTTATTTGAAGGGCGAACCAGCAAGGGCGCACAGCGCTGGATCGCGCTGGGCCCGTTTAGTTTTCAACCGTCTGAATTCGCCAAGCTCGTCCTCGTCTTGGTGTTGGCCCATTATTACTCGAAGGCCCCTCGCGTAGGATGGCTGCAGCGTGTCATTGTTCCGGGGCTTTTAGTGTTGCCCGGTCTCCTCCTCATCTTAAAACAACCCGACTTGGGGAGTGGGCTCAGTTTTGTCGCGGTGTATGCCGCCATGTTGCTCATGGTGGGCGTTCGTTCGCAAGCCTTAGGGTTTATCCTGCTCTTCTCGATCATGCTGTTCCCGTTTGCTTGGGAGGGCGTGTGGGGGTCCTTGCATGATTACCAGCGACAGCGCATTATGGCGTTTGTCGACCCCGGGTACGACCCTGGAGGGAAGGGCTACCATGCCCTGCAATCGAAGATCGCGATCGGCTCTGGGGAATTACTGGGGAAGGGGCTCTACGGTGGCACCCAAAGTCAGCTGAAGTTTTTGCCGGAGGGCCATACCGATTTTGTATTCGCCGTCTTTGCAGAGGAATGGGGCTTTCTCGGCGTGCTGGTACTGTTGACGTTGTTTGTGGGACTGATTTGGCTCTCGCTGGAAATCGCGTCCAAGGCGAAGGATCAACTTGGAGCACTGCTTGCCGTGGGGATCGTGGCGATGTTGTGTTTCTGTGTCGTGGTGAATATCGGCATGACGGCGGGGATGTTTCCGATCGTCGGCATTCCCTTGCCTCTGGTGAGCTACGGTGGAAGCGCCACAATTATGACCATGGCGGCATTGGGCTTGTTATTGAACGTCAAGCGGAAGAGGTTAAGCCTGTTTTATTGAACGGTGACCGATCAGGCGGAACGCTCGAGTTCCGTCATTCGGAGAAGATACTATCGAAAGCCGGGGGCACCGGTGTGTGGAGCGAGTGATGGACCTGGGCTTGGGCCTGCGTTCTAGCGCTCTCAGCTGGGTCCTATGGCTTGCAGACCAAAGGAGTCAATATGGGAAGTGAAATTGCGATCACCGTTGCGCGGGAAGAAACCCGTGTGGCCGTGCTGGATGGCGGAGTCGTCACCGATTTGTTCGGAGACCGCGCGAAGCATAAGGATTTTGTCGGAAATATCTATAAGGGAAAGGTAGCCAAGGTATTGCCGGGGATGCAAGCTGCGTTTGTGGATATCGGCCTGGACAAGGCGGCGTTTATGCATGTGTCGGATCTGCTGGTGGACGCCGAGCCTGGTGACATGCTGGTTGAGGCCGAAGCCGAAGAAGACGATAAAGACTCGGATATGCCCCGGCCGAAGCGTCAGAGCGCGAAACCGATCGAACAGCTGCTCAGTGAAGGCCAGGAACTGATGGTCCAGATTTCAAAGGGCCCGATCGGCACTAAGGGGTCGCGTGTGACGGCGTACGTCTCGCTTCCGGGACGTTATCTGGTCTTTATGCCGAATGTCGACCATATCGGCGTGTCTCGGAGAATTCCGCGGGATGAAGAACGGGCGAGACTGAAAGAGATCATGCGCCGGGTGAGGCGCCCAGGTTTTGGCTATATCGTGCGGACGGTCAGTGAAGGTGTCAAGGAAGATGAATTGAAATCCGATGTCGACTTTCTGCACGTTCTCTGGCAGGACATTTTGACGAAGCGAGAACGCTTGCCAGCTCCCGCATTGTTGCATTCGGATTTGAGCTTGAGCTTTCGTGTCGTGCGGGACTTGTTCGGTAAAAAGGTTGATCGATTATGGATCGATTCACGGGAAGAATACGAAGCCATTCGGGGCTTTGTGCAGCGATTTTCTCCTGAACAGACCGCGCGGATCCATTTCTACGATAAGGATGAGCCCTTGTTCGATCATCTGGGTGTAGAGCAGGAGATCGCGCGGGCGATGAGTCGGAAAGTCTGGCTCAAGTCGGGGGGGCATCTTGTGATCGATCATACCGAAGCGATGACGGTGATCGATGTCAATACGGGACGCTTTGTGGGGAAACGGGATCAAGAAGAGACGATCCTTCGCAACAACCTCGAGGCGGCCAAAGAGGTCGCCTATCAGTTGAAGTTGCGGGGAATCGGCGGCATTATCATTGTCGACTTTATCGATATGGAGCGGGAGAAGAATCGGGATAAGGTCTATCATGCGTTGGTGGATGCCATGGCATCGGATAAGGCGAGAACAAGGATCTCCAGGATTTCCGACCTCGGCCTGATCGAAATCTCACGCGAGCGGGTACGAGAGGACCTGTTACGGTCGCTGTCAGAGCCGTGCCGCTATTGCGAGGGCCGTGGATACACGAAGTCTCCTACGACCGTGGCGTACGAAATTTTCCGCGAGATCCGACGGATTGAATCATCGGCTGATCAGCAACGGATTTTCGTGGGAGCCCATCCCACAGTGGCGGAATTGTTACAAGACGAAGAACGACACGGAGTGGAAGTATTGGAGCGAGATTGTTCCGCGAAAATCATCGTGACACCGGATAATCAGTTGCATCTTGAACAGTACGATTTGGTCGTGTTCTAGTCGAGGGTCATCACCGCCGCCGCTTCTGTCGGGGGAGATGTGCTGCCTGCCGGATCCTCCAACTGTTGAAACGAACTTCCTCCTGATGCTCAAGACCGATCATGGATGATGCATCATTGACCTCCTGGCTCACGCTCCAAGCGGTTGACGGTGTCGGTGATCGCACCCTTCTCAAGCTGATCCATGCGTTTGGAGCGCCCAATGCGGTGCTCGGCGCAACGATCGATGACTTGATTGGTATTGGTTGCAGCCCGGAACTGGCTGAATCCGTGCGGCGAGGCCCGGAATCGAGTGTTCGGCGGCAGATCGATGGGCAAGTGAAGACAGTTGAACGCCTCAAGATCCAAACCGTCACCCTGTTCGATCGATCCTATCCGGCCCGACTCAAAGCCATTCCCGATCCGCCACCATTGTTATATGTGAGCGGAAGCGTCGTACTGAAGGACGAGGTCGCGGTGGCGATCGTGGGTGGACGGCGGGCGACGCCATCCGGCAGACTCATCACCGAGGAGATTGCGAAGGACTTGGCAGGATGTGGGGTGACGATCGTGAGCGGCCTCGCTCGTGGAATCGATGCCGCAGCGCACCGAGGCGCGCTGACGGGGAAGGGCCGCACGATTGCAGTACTGGGGTGCGGCATCGATCGGACCTATCCATCAGAGCATCACACGCTGAGGCGGAACATCGAATCGCATGGCGCCGTCATCTCAGAATTGCCGATCGGTGCTGCGCCGCAAAGTCATCACTTCCCTCGAAGGAATCGGATCATCAGCGGGCTGTCATTGGGCGTGCTGGTCGGCGAAGCCGCAACCGACAGTGGTTCCTTGATCACCGCAAAACTGGCGTTGGAGCAAGGTCGAGAGGTGTTTGCCGTACCCGGATCCATCAAGGAAGAAGCCTGTCGTGGATCGAATCGCTTGATCAAAGAGGGGGCGAAACTGATTGAAGGGGCCCAAGACATTCTCGATGAGATTCTTCCGCAAGTCGATGCTCGGCAGCGGGCAATGCTGCATCTTGACGAAGCCGTGATGGACGCGCGCGCATCTTTGAAAAAAGAAGAAGCATTGGTGTATGACGCACTGTCCTACGAGGCGCGATCTGTCGATGCCGTCATCGAGAGCACGGGACTCAGCGCCGCGCAAGTATCGGCGACATTGCTGTCGTTAGAATTGAACGGGCGGATCCGCCAACTCCCAGGTCAACAATACATTCGCCTCTAGCAGAAGGCTGGACAATTCCGCCCGCGTTGGACTGAGTTTGTGAGCATCCGTGGGTGAGCGGATTGTTGCCGACTGCCATTCTAGTTGCACGAAACTTCGATATTTGGTACGGATGATACAATTCTTGAGCGGCAGACGGAGTTGTCATGGCAAAAAATTTGATTATTGTTGAGTCGCCGACGAAGGCGAAGACGATTACGAAATATCTGGGACGCGGCTATACCGTCATGGCCTCGGTGGGGCATATCAAGGATCTTCCAACCAGCAAATTAGGCGTCGATCTCGAGCACGATTTCGAACCGCAGTACGTCACCATCAAAGGCAAGTCGAAGGTGTTGGCCGAAATCAAGAAAAAGGCCGAGGAAGCCGACAAGATCTTTCTGGCGCCGGACCCTGATCGGGAAGGGGAGGCGATTGCCTGGCACCTTGAGCAAGAGCTCCTCGGAAAATCGAAGAAGAAAAAGAAAGACGGAAAGATTTTCAGGGTCCTTTTCAACGAAATCACGGAATCAGCCATCAAGCGTGCGCTTCAGTCGCCGGGCGAGATCGATATGAAGCTGGTGAATGCCCAGCAGGCCCGGCGCGTGCTGGATCGTATCGTGGGGTATCAAGGCAGTCAGTTGCTCTGGAATAAGGTCCGGCGCGGGCTCAGTATGGGGCGGGTACAGTCGGTGGCCATGCGGTTGATTTGCGAGCGAGAGGCAGAGCGGGAAGCCTTCCGAACTGAAGAATATTGGTCGATCACTGCGCTGCTGGCAGGAACCAATCCACCGTCATTCGAGGCGAAACTCCACAGTATTAACGGCGAAGAGGCGTCGATTGAAAACGCCGAGCAAGCCGGACGCATCGTCGGCGAGATTCAAGGCAAGGCCTTCGTCGTCCAATCAATCGAGCGCCGAGAGAAGAAACGGAATCCCGTCGCGCCGTTCATTACCAGCCGTCTGCAGCAGGAGGCCTCCCGAAAGTTGCACTTTTCGCCGAAGAAAACGATGACGCTGGCGCAGCAGCTCTACGAGGGTATCGAAATCGGCGCTGAAGGCGCGACCGGTCTTATTACCTATATGAGAACTGACTCGCCTCGTATTTCCAACGAAGCGATGGCCGATGCCCGCGAGGTGATTCAGTCCCGATTCGGTGCGAACTATCTCCCAAGCACGCCGAATGTCTATAAAACATCGAAAGCTGCTCAGGAAGCGCACGAAGCAATCAGGCCGACGTCGGCGGGACGTGATCCCGAGTCCATCCGCCAGTACCTGGATCACGATCAGTACAATCTCTATAAGTTGATCTGGAATCGGTTCATCGCCTCGCAGATGGTGCCGGCCATCTTGGATGTCACTCGTATTGATTCAAC
This sequence comes from Nitrospirota bacterium, assembly GCA_016222925.1. Lineage (GTDB taxonomy): Bacteria > Nitrospirota > Nitrospiria > Nitrospirales > Nitrospiraceae > Nitrospira_D. Next base: position 6,965 of record JACRQB010000279.1, read on the forward strand.
ACCAATCAGCACCAAGGAGCGGTACGTGTTCCGTTCTACCGGAACGGTCGTGAAGTTTCCCGGCCATACGATCGTCTACATGGAGGGCGTTGACAAAGAAGCGCCGTCGCAGAAGCCGAAGGCCGACCAAGAGGCGGACGACGACGAGCGACAGCTCCCGGCCTTGTCTGAAGGCGAACGGTTGCGACTCATCGAGCAAGATGGGCAGACGGTCCCAGGAATGTTGTCGAAACAGCATTTCACGCAACCACCGCCACGCTATAACGAAGCGCTGTTGATCAAGGAGTTGGAGGAAAAAGGTATCGGACGTCCGTCGACCTACGCCGCCATTATTTCTACGATCCAGGATCGCAAGTATGTGGAAAAAACCGAAGGACGACTCGTGCCGACGGAGACAGGGAAAACCGTCAACGATTTCTTGATGAAAGGCTTTCCCGAACTCATCAATGTCGACTTTACCTCGCAGCTCGAAGAACAGTTGGATGAAGTAGAAGAGGGGAGTAAACCCTGGGTCACAGCGGTACGCGATTTCTATACACCGTTCACCAGAGAACTGGAGCGAGCGAAGACGATTCCTGGGCCGAAAGACATCGTCGAGCCGCCGACGAACATTCCGTGCGAGAAGTGCGGTCGGATGTTGGAAATCAAGTGGGG
>JACRQB010000105.1 GCA_016222925.1 Nitrospirota bacterium
TTCTCCCACCGCGTCAACTCCACCCAGGCGACCATCACCGCGATGAAGGGGGAAGGAACGTGGACGGCCGAAGCGACGGACCTGGTGATCGATCAAATTCCGCTCGGAAACGGGCGCACCCTGTCGCTCACATTCAGCCAGATCTCGGCAGGACTGGCATGCCGCGACCTCCGTTGCGATGTGACGCAACTGAAGGGCGATGGCATCGACGGCGCCTTTACAGGCGAAGGATATGTCACCCTCCAGCAGCCCATACAACACAGCCAGTTGAATCTCACGGTGACGGTCGTCCCCGGCCCAGGATTTGCCTCGAAAGCCGGCACACTGGGCTTTCCCTCGCCGCCGCCTGGAACGCCCATGACCGTCAAGATCGTCGGGACCTTGGCACAAGCGAGGATTGCATTGTAAAGTAGCACGGAAGTTTCGAGTTGCACGTCATTCGGAGTTGTACGCTCACCCTTGAAACGTGAAACCGGAAACTCGAACCTAAAGTAGATTTATGTCCATCACAAACGAATGTGTCGGGTTGGATATCGGACAAACGGGCTTGAAGGCCGTGCGTTTCCGCCGCCGCCTGAGCGGGCGCGAAACAATCGATTACTTCCAACAGCCCCTGCCGTTTTCCCGTCCCGAAGATCTCGAACCGGCTCGACGCGTGCAGTCGCTGCGCGGATTTCTCTGGCGAAACGGACTCTATGCCACAGACCGACTGGTGACCGCAATTCCTTGCCAGGATCTGTTCGTCAGAACGCTCTCCTTCCCCTTCAAGGATTCGACCAAGCTCGCACAAGTCGTCCCCTTTGAGGTTGAGAATCTCGTCCCGATGCCGCTCGAAGATCTTGCGATCGGAAGCCTAGTGTTGCCGCCAGGACACACGGCAGACGGCCTGGCCCGTGAAAGCAAGGGCTCGGAAGTCCTGGTCACGGCCGCGCCGAGAGACAAGGTTGCGGAGCATCTCCGGTTTCTAGCCCAAGCCGATGTGGAACCTTCGGCGATCAATGTCGATGCGATGGCCCTCTTCTCCGTCACGCAATATCTTCAAGAAGAAGGGGCGGCCGTTCCGCAAGACCTGGCCATCATTGACGTCGGAGCCTCGAAGACGACGCTCTGCCTCGTGCAGGGAGGCCGTCCCCTGCTCCTCCGGACGATTCTGTGGGGCGGTAATCATCTGACACATGCCTTGGCTGTCCGGCACGCCTGTAGTTTCGCCGACGCAGAACGTCGGAAGCGGACGATGGCCGTGGATCAGGTCGGCGGGTTGCTGGAACCGATCCTGAAAGAGCTCCGCATCACCTTGCAGGCCCAGCTGGGCAACGAGCGCAGCCGCTTGACGCATTGTTGGGTATGCGGAGGCGGGTCAAAACTTCAAGAAGTCGGCGGCTACCTCTCGCGACAATTGGGACTCTATCCGGTCGGACCTCGACAGGGGTTCGGAGCCGAAACCCCACGAGCATTTTCCATTGCGTTCGGCTTAGCGATTCACCCCAAGATCATCCGGCCCCGATGGCGATTCACGTCGACGCCCACGGAACTCGCACTCGATTTCAAAGGCGTCACCGACGCAGCGTTGCCGGACAGCGCCACGACCAAGCAAGACCGTCGCCTCGCGATCGCCGCCGGTCTGGTCATTGCCATTCTAGCGATCGTGGATTTCTCGATTCACTTCTGGCTGCACAACCAGCGGGTCGCGCGGCTTAAAACGGCATTGCACAGCCAGTACGAGCAATTCTTTGGACCGGGCGCGGCGCCCGGGGAAGAGCTCGATCAAGCCCAGTACCGCATCGGAGTCCTGGATAAAGCGCTCGGCGCCGTCGATACCGCGGAGGGCAAGGTCTTGCACACGCTCTCCACGTTCGTGAAACAACTCCCGCCCGGAACGACGGTGAAGGTGCGCGAGCTGACCGTCGATGGAACGACCGTCCTCATGGAGGGTGAGACGACCTCCTTCGACGCCGTGGAGCGACTCAAGCAAACCTTCGCCGCGAGCTCTCGATTGAAGGACGTCGCGGTGACGGAAACCCGAGTGGGCGCAGGCCCCAATCAAGTCGTCTTTCGAATCACGGTCACGGTGGAGAAGTCATGACGCAGAACTTTCGGGAACGCTGGCGTCAGATGTCGCAACGTGAGCGCACCCTCGTCCTGGCAGGCGGCGCCGTGCTTGGACTCAGCCTCCTCTTTATCCTGATCGTCGACCCCCTCTTGGACACACTTGATCGCCTCGATCGCCAGGAGATTCGGAAACAGAAAGACCTCGCCGAACTGGCGGTGCTCGGCCAAGCCTATCTCGCCAAACGGGACCGCTTGACCTCAACCGAAAGCCGCATGCCGGGAGCCGACAGTCATTTCTCCCTGCTGGCATTCATGGAGGAAGCGGCCACCACCGCGCATGTGCGCGAGCGCATCACCAGCATGCAGCCGCAAGTCCAATCGCTGGCGCAAGGCTATCAGGAAACGGCTGTCGATCTCCGATTGGACGGCATCCAATTGCCGGACTTGCTGGCATTGCTCGTGGCCATTGATCAAGCCCCCTACGACCTTCAGGTTCGCCACCTGCAGATCCGCCCTGCTGCAGGATCTCTTGCGTGAGAAGATGACCGGGCAGAAATACGATGCGCCGACCGATATCTGGGCCATGCCGATCACAAACTATCCGATCGGAGACGGATTCCTGACCGCGCAGATTCAGGATGAGACGGGGAAATTCAACCTGAACGACCTCGCATCGGCTACGGGAGGCGACATTGAACAGAAGAAGAAGATCCTGCGAGCCAAGCGCTTGTTCGAGCTGCTCAGGGTCAGCCCCACCCTGGTCGATGCGCTCATCGATTGGGTCGACCAGGATGAAGCGTCTCAGCCGTCCGGCGCCGAGAGCCTCTACTACCAATCATTGAGGCCACCCTATCGGTCCGCGAATAGCCCGTTACCCGGGCTGGGAGATCTTCGGCTCATCAAGGGGTTCACGCCGGAGATCATCGAACGGATCTCCCCCTACGTAACGGTCTTCCCGCAAGAGGGAGGCGTGCCGATGAACCTCAACACCGCAGATCCCATCGTCCTTCAGACGCTGGATCCCAGTGTCACCCAAACCGTTGCCATAGAGATCGTCCAAGGACGCCCGTACAAGACGAAAGTGGAACTCGATCGAGTGGGAAGCTTTCAGGAGATCGGTCGAACACTCAGAAACGACTACGATATCAAATCGGACTATTTCTCCGCGCGCCTCGCCGTCACCGTGAATGAAACGACCAAGGCCTCATGGGCCGTCCTGAAGCGAGACGCCAGCAAGGGCGAGACAACCGTCGAATACCTGCGCATCTTGTAGGCGGACCTCCCCAAATCGTCTTCCCTCTTCACGTCGCTTAGTCCAACGACACTGTCAAGGTTACTTCATTCCCTCGATCATTGTATGTCAAGGAGGGGAAAAACGATCGAGCCAAAAACACCCCACGCCCGTTTGCGTCTTCTGACTCACAGACCTCTTGGGATCGCGCAAGCAAGCTCTGCCACTTGAACCCCTTGCCCTCATCGGTGATCCCGTACACCACACTATTGGCAACCGTGTCGTGGGCTACATGAATACGCACCCGACGATCCCTCAAGCGAGCCTGAGCGAGTCGACACGCGAGCAGCTGCTCATAGCGGCCATCGGTGAGCGCTTCCTGTTTTTCCCGATAGACGATCTCGAGATTCCCATGTTCAATCGCGTTAAAGAGCAGTTCTTGCAGGGCTCCCCGAAGATGCAACCGTCGGATAGGAGACAGGGTCGAGGCCGTCGTCTTGATGAGCCAAGAGATCATCGCTGGAATATGCGTTGGGTCGGAGTCGACAGTCAGTCGATATTCCGCTCGGCAAACTCCTGGAATATCTCCGAGATCTCCGGGCATGAAATTTCGAGCGCGCTGCAACGCCAGTACCAGCTCTTCTCCGGTCACAGGCTTGTGCAGATAGTCGGCGGCTCCGATCCGAAGAGCCTGGATGATCATCGGCTCCGGTGCATCCTTCGCCATGACGATCACAGGACAGAGTTCATGCCGAGCCTTCAACTCTTTGAGCACGGTCAAGCCCGTTGCTTCAGGAAGAAACAAGTCGGTGATCACAATATCCGGCGCCGCCATATCGATCATGGTCAACGCAGTGGGCAAGTCTGACGCCGCAACAACTGAAAACCCTCTCCCCTGCAACTGTTCAGCAATACGCGCCTGCGTGTCCGAACAGGGATCGATGACCAAGAGATGATCGGACCTCGTGAGCGTATTCATGCGGCAATCCCTTTGTCGTACACCTGACGAAGCGCGACGAGAAGCCGTTGGACTTCCTGCGCCAAGGTGGCATACAGCTGCCCGCTATGCGTCAGGTTTCCCGCTTTCGCAGATTCTTCCAATTCTTTGCAGGCATGAAGGGCAGCCGGAGCGCAAAACTGGAGAATGGCGCCCTTCAACCGGTGACTCGACCGCGCTACACCCGGCGCATTCCCAGCCTCCACGGCCGATTGAGTATCCGCCAAGTCCTTTGGACCATGCTCCATGAACAATTCGATCATCATCTGAAACGTCTCTCGGTCATCATCGACACGGGCGAGGGCCTCATCGAAGCTGAAGACACTGTCCTGGCTCATGAGATCACTCCTTCAGGACCATCTCGGCGGTCAAATGGCGACCTCGACGCCCATCAAGGCCACATCATCAGGAAATTGCTCATGCCCCTGCCAGCGCACTGCCTCTGCGATCGTCTCCGTGATGACGGTCTCTAAGGGTTGCTGACCCAGTGCTTGAATCGTCGTTTCCAATCGACCTTGTCCCCACAACTCCCCGCTCGCTGCAGGGAATTCGTACAGTCCGTCGCTAAGCAGGTACAACCGGTCACCAGGACCAATAGGAAGCGTCGCGGTCACATAGGTTGTTGAAGGATCAAACCCAAGCGGCAAATTGGGTTGGGCCATCCAACAGACTTCACCGGACCGGCGGTGTAGCAACGCTCCGCCGTGCCCGGCTGTCGCATAGGAGAGGGTATGGCATCGGAGATCAAGACTCGCGAAGACGATCGTGAAGTAGTGTCCGGTTTCCGTGAGAGGGAATTGCTTATTGGCTTCCGTCAGAATGGCTCCAGGGTCATTCGAGCCGACATGACGCAGCAAACTGTCTCTGCGAAGAAAGGTGGAAAATGATGAGGAGCGCAACGCCGGCGACACGCCATGGCCTGACGCATCCAGCAGATACAGCCCAAAAAAGTCGTCGCTCCACGGAACAATGTTGAAGAGGTCGCCGCCCAAGGCGAGAGATGGTCGATAGGCATGGACCATCTGCACGCCCGGCAAGATGATCCCCGGCGGAGGCAGCAGCGACTCCACATAACGCGCAGCGGACTGCAGCTCCTGTTCAAGCACCTCCTGCTTCTGGCGGATCTCCTCGGTGGCATCCCTCAACCTTCTGACCAACGTCGCCGCACGTATCCCGGCCTGCACACGGGCCGTAATTTCATACTTACTGGCAGCTTTACTTAGAAAGTCATCGGCGCCGCGAGCCAAGCCTTCAGCGATCTGCTCCGGCTGATCGTGACTCGTCATCATCAAGATCTGACTCGTCAGGAGTTCCGGATCTTGCCGAACATATTCGCAGAAGGAGGGCCCGTCCATCTCCGGCATCATCCAATCCAGGATGGTAAGACTGGGCCGCTCACGCCGAAGCGCCTCCAACCCGGCTTTCCCGTCGCCGGCTTGGATCACCCGATAGCCGAGCCGTTGTAGTCGAGCCGCCAAGGCCAGCCGTGCCGTGGGCTCATCATCCACGACCAGAACAGTCGACACACCGCCCTCGGCGGCATTACAACGCATCCTGCTCATTATCATAGACCGGAATCAGTTTCTGAATGTTGGCCAGGCTCATGATTTCCCGAACGTAACTTTGCGGCTTCAACATGCTCACCTTGGCTTGACTCAGCTTGAAGTTCTGAGACACGAGCGCCAGCAAGCCGAGGCCGGAGCTGTCCACAAAACGAACTTCGGCCATATTCAAAATCAGATGTCGACAGCCTTTCTGCCGGATGGCTTCCACCGCCGTTTTGAACTGCTCACGATTGGCGTACGTGAGGTCTCCTGTCATTTCAAGAACCACACCGTTCGGCACGGGGCGTTCTTTTGTTTGCATCGCCATGACTCCCCCCTTTATTTATTCAGATACGTCCTGACCGGCTCGTGTCATTTCACTATGCGGCTCGAGCGGCAGCCGCGGCATCTTCCGTCGGAAACACCGCAATCATCTTGTCAATATTGGCCATCTCTAACACCTGCTTCACCGTGCCCTGCGGGCCCACCAAGCTGATCCATCGTTCCTCCACAGACAGCTGTTGAGACGTCAGAGCCAAAAGGCCTAAGGCAGAACTGTCCATATACGTCGCCTCGTGCAGATCGACGATAAGATGCCTGCCGCCAGAGGCTCGAAACGCCGTCACCGCAGAAGAGAAGTCTTTACGGTTGCGATAGGTGAAGACATCATCGACATGGATCACGGTGGCGTCACGGCAAGCCCGTTGGGTAATCGGCATAGAACCTCCGCGAGAATCAACGGCTCACATGGGTCAAAATAGCACCGGCAATGTCACCCAGCGGCAGAACTTTGTCGACCGCGCCGGCTTTGATCGCTTCTTTCGGCATCCCAAAGACGACGCACGTCGCTTCATCCTGAGCAATCGTGAACGCCCCGGCCTGTTTCATCGTCAACATCTCTTTGGCGCCGTCGTCCCCCATCCCGGTCAAGATCACCCCGACGGCGTTGGCGCCGGCGTACCGAGCCACGGAGGCAAACGTCACGTCTACCGACGGACGATGCCGATTCACCGGAGGGTCCTGATTGATCCGAACCGTATAGCGGGCCCCGCTCCGCTCCAGCGTCATGTGATAGCCGCCTGGCGCCACCAGCGCATGTCCAGGCAACACACTATCCCCGTCTTGTGCCTCTTTGACCGAAATCCGGCAGAGGCTGTTCAATCGACCGGCCCAGGTCTTCGTAAACATGATCCTATCGGTTGTTTTGATCATGGCTGTGAGTGAGGTAACAGGTGGACGAGCGTCGCTCTGCGCATGATGTTCGCCTTTGCTTCCTCCACCAAGCCGGCTCACCTGAGCCATTGCCGCAGCCTTGACCTTGGCAATAAGATCCTGTGCGATATCTTCCATCCCCTCGCGCAAGCCGATCTTCGGTTTGGTGATAAAATCGACTGCTCCCAGCTCCAAGGCCCGCAATGTTGTCTGACAACCAGCTTCAGTCAGCGAACTGACCATAACCACCGGCATCGGGCGACCGCGCATGAGCTTCTCCAAGAAGGTGAGGCCATCCATCTTGGGCATTTCGACGTCGAGCGTCAGCACATCGGGATTCAAAGCCTTAATTTTCTCTCGAGCAATATAGGGATCCGGAGCTGCTCCGATCACTTCAATATCGGGATCTTTGGCTAGCAATGCGGCGAGCACTTGCCGCATCAGCGCCGAATCATCGACTGTCAAGACTCGAATCTTTTTCATAAGGCTCCCGGACAAAGCATTCAGCGCTCAGCTGTCAGCGTTCAGCTTCGGAGCTGTTTGCTGAAGACTAATAGCTGATAGCTGTCATCAAAACAGCGTCACATCCTCTTCCACCGATCGTTCGACCGCTTGAATCTTACTGGCGTAGTCGCTCTCGCGTGCGACAATCGTCTGGTTCTTCAGCCGCTCGATCTTCTTCATCAAGACCCGGCCCGAGTCGGTGAAGTAGTACACTTTTCGAGGACACACATCCCCCAGATCGGTCTTAACCGGCGCAAGTCCTTCCGTTTTGAGAAATTCTAGTACCCATTCCGCATTTCGAGCTCCGATGTCGATATTACCTTCATAGATCTTGCCCGCCCCGAACAACTTCACCTCCAGACGACTCTTCAGACCGCCCTGCTTGAGGATTTCGTTGATCAGCGACTCCATGGCATAGGAACCGTATCTGGTTGATTCTCCCCACGAATCGTTTCCCTCGTCCTTGGGCTTCGGGAGCATGAAGTGATTCATCCCACCCACGCCGACGACCGGATCCCGAATACAGGCTGAAATACAGGATCCAAGGACCGTATACACAATCATCGGCGATGCGCTCACAAAAAACTCTCCGGGAAGGATGGCGGCAATCTCATGGAGAAACCGGCTGTCGCGCATGCGACGAACATGTGCAAACTGACCCGTGTCTGCCCGTGGCATGCGATCAGCGCTCCTTCTGATAAATTGTGGGTGCCAACAACTTAAAGGGGTGCTCCACCCACTGGAGGCTTTCGGAATGACCGATGAACAGATAGCCACCCGGTTTCAGGTACCGGTGGAACTTGTTCACAAGTCTTCCCTGCGTCGGACGGTCGAAGTAGATCATGACATTCCGACAGAACACGAGGTCCAGCGGCGCCTGAATAGGAAACTGGTCATTCATCAGATTCAGACGTCGGAATCGAATCATCTGAGCCAAATGCGGCTTCACCTTATAGGCGCCGGCCTGCTCTCCTCGCCCACGCAGGAAGTGTCGCCGGAGCACATCGGGAGGCACGTCACGGAAGCGATCTTCGCTGTACACACCAGCAGCCGCTTTGGCCAGCACGCGCGTTGAGAGATCCGAGGCCAGAACTTGAAAATCCCATTGCGACGGATCGGACACCCCTTCATATAACGTCATGGCGATCGTATAGGGCTCTTCGCCGGTCGAACAGGCCGAAGACCAAATCCGTATGCGCTTTTCACCGGCCAGTTCCGGAAGAATCCGCTCACGGAGAAACTCGAAGTGTTTCGCTTCTCGAAAGAAGTCCGTCTTATTGGTAGAAATCAGATCCAGCAGCCGAACAAATTCCTCCCGGGTTGGATCGCTCGTGACCTGCTCGTAGTACTCGGTAAAGGTCATCAGTCCAAGTTCCCGCATACGCTTCGAGAGCCTGGAGGCCACAAGCGACTGCTTCTGGTCGCTGAGCGAAATCCCGCTTTCATCATAGATGAGCTTGCGAAAGCGAAGAAATTCGTCGGTGGTGATGGCAATGTCCATAGTCAATGCAAGAGGCTCAGGGCCCATCCGGGTTCGTGCCCACTACAGTCGAGTCTTCCCTTTATCGGTGGGTTCGTAGCAATTCTTGATCAGAAACACGCGGTTGGGTTTCGTGTCCTGACGGAGCCAGCAGGCTACGGAAAAACTCATTCCGACCTCTAGCGCCGTCACGGATACCGCGGTTTGAGACGACGCTGAACAGCCCTGCAGGATGCGCAAAAAGGCTGTCCAGCAAAGCCGCAGCGAGCGAAGAGGCGACGCGTACTCGGTGCCGTACGTGGAGCCTCTGAGTGATGCGACCTGCCTGCGCAAAGCGCTTCGGCAAGGCAGGGAACGCCGCTGGCGGTCTTTTTCCGCATCCTGCTAGCAGCCGTTCCCATCACGGTGAGCGATCGCCTGATGCGATCAGTTCCTGATCTGCCGAGTCATCGCAACGCGTTGACAATACAGAAGGCGCCCGAGCATAGCCCCACAATCTCTACTCTCTTCTCAGATGGTGTTTCCTGTGTCGGGAGGAACCCAGGGTGAACAGACAGGAGACAGTCCAAGCGACGGCCGAGGTGAAGGATCGACCAGAGCGGCGGGAACAACTGGCCTCGGATGAACCAGATGTGGCTAGGCTGCCAACTTCTTGACCCAAGCGGACATCGATGCGGTCAGTCTGGCAGACACCTCGGTGTACTCGCCTTCCAGCGACATCAACTGCTGGGCTTCACGCTTCTTTCCAACCAAGGCCAGTTCGACGACCTGAGCGGCCGTCTGATGAAATTTGGCGTGCAGGTTTTTCACCTCTTCATAGTAAGAGGACGTCTTATCTTTCGCGTCTAGTGACGCGCCATAGAGCCATTTCCCGAACGCACACTGATTGTCCATACGAACCGTGTCGGCGGTCGCGTCCATCTTGCCGGTTTCAATTGCTTGCGTCAGACGAGTCTTCCACATCCCATGTGCGCCGATCGCCTTCGTGATTTCTTCTTTATGAACCATACGATGCTCCCTTCTGTTTAGGCCGGTACGAATTGAACGCCATACGGGGACGGCCCCATCGGCCCGAACGCATCATTGATGTTCTCAATAAACTCTTTTCGGTCGATTGGGGCAGATTCTGAACCGATTGTCTCGGCTCTAACTGAGGGTATCAGGCGAGGCTTGCCGGGTACGGCGCTATGGACAAAGAATCCCAATCGTTCCCCTCGACGGTGGGCCCAGAATTCCTCGAACTCGGAATCCTCGCAACGGCCTGTTCGAGACTTCTCTACGGGACGTTCACCGATGCTCCGATTACGGAGGTGAGTTAGAATTCTTCGAATTCATCGTCGGAACTACACCGATCTTTGCCGGTGGCGGACCCGACTCCAACGGCCTTCGGTTTCCGAATCGGCTTTGGGGTTGAAGCAGATTGGAACGGCGGCCCACCCGCTGCTGGCCGGGCGCCGGAGCGCGCTCCCCCCACCGCGGCACTCCCGGCCTCCGCCGTGACCTTGAACATGCCGATCTTCCGCATCAGCTCTTTTGCCTGGTCTTTCATCGACTGGCTGGCGCTGGTCGTTTCTTCCACAAGGGCGGCATTCTGCTGAGTGCCTTCATCCATCTGCATGATGGCCTTGTTCACCTGATCGATCCCGCTCGCCTGTTCCTGGGACGCCGCTGTGATCTCCGCGATAATGTCGCTCACCCGTTTCACTGCGGTCACGATTTCCTCGAGCGTCTTTCCGGACTGATTGACGAGCTCCGACCCATCGTTGACTCGTTGAATAGACTCATTGATCAGCCCCTTGATCTCTTTGGCCGCCGTCGCCGACCGTTGCGCCAGATTCCGCACTTCGGCCGCCACCACGGCAAAGCCTCGCCCATGTTCGCCCGCCCGCGCCGCTTCTACCGCTGCGTTCAAGGCTAAGAGGTTGGTTTGGAATGCGATCTCGTCGATCACCGTGATGATATCGGCGATCTTCTTGCTGCTCTTGTTGATTTCCCCCATGGCATCGACGGCTCGTTTGGTCACCGTCCCGCCCTTATCCGCGGTGTCGCGGGCCGAAGCCGCCAACTGATTGGCCTGTTTGGCATTATCGGCGTTCTGCTTCACGATGGACGTCATTTCTTCCATCGAAGCCGACGTTTCTTCCAGCGCGGAGGCTTGTTGGCTGGTTCGTTGTGCCAGATCCTCATTGCCCTTGGTGATCTCCTCCGCGCCGGATGACAC
>JACRQB010000280.1 GCA_016222925.1 Nitrospirota bacterium
ACGAGGAGTGTCGCTCGAATGGTTGCTCGATATTCCAGCCGTCTCGTGAGTGGAGCGGTCAGTCCCCACGCCTTGCGGCACTCCTACGCGACGCATCTGCTCGACGAAGGCGCGGATCTCCGGTCGATTCAGGAAATGCTCGGCCACACGTCACTGAGCACGACACAAAAATATACGCATTTGGCGATGGATCAGCTTCTCGCGGTGTACGATAGCGCCCACCCACGAGCACGGGCGGCGGCAAGCCCCTTGTCACGAAAGGACCGGAAATCGTCATGATCATTCGATCGACCACCATCCTCTGTGTCCGGCGCGATGGACGGGTCGCCATGGGCTGTGACGGCCAAGTGACCGTTGGCACCACGGTGATGAAGCACAACGCAAAAAAGCTCCGGCGTCTGCATCATGATCAGATATTGGCAGGATTTGCCGGTGCCACGGCTGATGCGTTTACGCTGTTCGAGAAATTCGAGAGTAAATTGGAGGAGTATCGGGGCAATCTCACGAGAGCGGCGGTCGAGCTCGCGAAAGATTGGCGAACCGACCGGGCGCTTCGACGGTTGGAGGCGCTGCTTGCCGTCGCCGGCAGGGAACAGTCGTTCATCATTTCAGGAACCGGCGATGTTATAGAACCAGAAGACGGCATTTTAGCCATTGGTTCGGGTGGACCTTATGCCCTGGCGGCTGCCAGAGGACTGCTCCGCCATTCTCAACTCGAGGCCCCGGTGATCATCACCGAAGCCATGAAGATCGCTGGTTCTATTGACATCTACACCAACCAACAGATTATTGTTGAAGAACTTCAAGGATAACTCACCATCATGAAGCCTCTCACAAGCGATACCGAACCGTTGAATCTCAACAGCCTTACTCCGCGCCAGATCGTCGAGGAACTGAATCGCTACGTCATCGGGCAAAAGGACGCCAAGCGGATGGTCGCCATCGCACTTCGCAACCGCTGGCGACGCCAGCAGGTGTCCCCAGACCTCCGCGACGAGGTCATGCCGAAAAACATCATCATGATCGGGCCGACCGGCGTAGGAAAAACCGAGATCGCCCGACGGCTTGCCAAGTTGGCCGAAGCCCCCTTCATCAAAGTGGAAGCCTCGAAGTTCACTGAGGTCGGCTACGTCGGGCGTGATGTGGAATCCATCATTCGTGACTTGACCGAACTGGCCATCAATATGGTCAAGACGCAACGGTTGGCGTCCGTTCAACAAAAAGCGGAACAACAAGGCGAGGAACGATTGCTCGAGCTTCTCCTGCCGCCACCGCCCCCTCGACCAGGCTTTGTAGACAGCACGAGCGAGCCGGCCGCTCAAGCCCCTCACGATTCCCACGAAGCGACGAGATCGAAACTGCGCCTGCAGCTGCGAGAAGGAAAGCTAGATGAACGAACGGTGGAGATGGACGTCAAGGAACGAGGCCTTCCAATCGGCGTCATTTCCAACGCGGGTGGACTCGACGACATCGAGAGCAACCTCCGAGACATGCTGGGCGGCATGTTCCAGGGCAAGAAAAAGAAGCGGCTGATGAAAGTCCCCGAAGCGCTCAAACACCTGACACAGGAAGAAGCCCAGAAACTGATCGATATGGATGACGCCACGCGGGAAGCCATCACCAAGGTGGAACAGACTGGAATCGTGTTCCTCGACGAGATCGACAAAATTGCAGGCCGCGAGCGCAACACGGGACCTGATGTGTCCCGAGAAGGTGTCCAACGCGACCTACTCCCCATCGTGGAAGGCTGCACAGTCAGCACCAAACACGGCCCGGTCGTGACGGATCACATCCTCTTCATCGCTGCCGGTGCCTTTCATGTGGCGAAACCGTCCGATCTGATTCCGGAGCTCCAAGGACGATTTCCGATCCGCGTCGAACTCAGTCCCTTGTCCAAAGACGATTTTGTCCGTATTCTCACAGAGCCGAAAGGGGCGTTGGTCCGGCAGTATCAGGCCTTGCTGGCCACCGAAGGCCTCGCCATCGAGTTCACCAAAGACGGTCTGGAGGAGATCGCCGAAGTCGCGGTGCAAGTGAATGAACGGACTGAGAACATCGGTGCGCGTCGCCTGTTCACCATCATGGAGCGGTTGCTGGAGGACATTTCGTTCGAGGGACCAGGCTGGCCCGACAAACGAATCAGCATCACCGCGACCAATGTACGGGACCGATTGAAAGATATCGTGAAGGACCAGGATCTGAGCCGGTATATTTTATAGGGATTCGGTGTTGATCGCCGGGAGTTCTGCATGGACAAACTGATCAAGAAAGCCAACGTCCTCATCGAAGCCCTGCCGTACATTCGAACGTTTCGCGGGAAAACGGTGGTCGTGAAATACGGCGGCCATGCGATGACGGATCCATCCCTCAAAGAACGGTTCGCGCAAAATGTCGTGTTGCTGAAGTACGTCGGGATCAACCCGGTCATTAT
>JACRQB010000277.1 GCA_016222925.1 Nitrospirota bacterium
CACATATCCGTGACGGTCGAGTCGTCTACTTATGTTGGAAACTTGGCGAGAAAGAAATCCGCTGGTGGCACGAAGTCACATCCGGATACGACGATCGTTGTCCCATCGAAGACGATCCGGCCTAGTCCCACACCTCCTTAACAGGGATCGGCGCACAGCACCGAAGCGCACAGCAGTTTATAAGGTATGAAATTCGTCATCATCGGCTACGATAGCCCACAAGGGGAAGCCAAACGGAAACTCCATCGGGCCGCCCACTTAGCTAACCTCGAACCGCTGGATAGGCAAGGGCGAATCATTCTCGCAGGCCCTCTGACAGATAAAACTGGGAGCCTACTGGTGCTAGAATTTGAGACGCAGGAGGAGGCTGAAAACTTTGCCCGTCAGGACCCCTATACAGTTTACGGTGTCTTTGAACGAGTTGAAATTCACCCGTTCCTGCAGGTTTTCCCCAAGTTCCCCTCGTAAACTTCCCTCACTCCTTAAGATTTAGCCTCCTCTTTCGAAGCATTGTCCGATACTACCCAGAGCGGTATAGTTCTCTTATGAATTTTCGACGTGTATTAAGAATTCTTCCCGTCGTCGCCTTCTTCCTTCTCCTCTATCAACCGGCAAGTGCTTCAGAAACCACGGTAGTCACCGAGGGGCGTTATGTAATGGGAGATGGCGATACTCTCGCAAGAGCTGAAGAACAGGTCCTCCGATTGGCTCAGCGGCGAGCGATTGAAGAGGCCGGACTGTATATTGAGTCTACCTTTCACGATATCGAAAAAGCCTCCCCTGGCAAAAGCTTCCAATCCAGCTCATTGGAGATTCGTACCATTGCGGCCGCGATAACAAAAACCGAAATTCTGGAATCACGGCGTTCCATCGAAAATGATCGACCAAGCTTCTATATCCGAATCCGCGCAGTCGTCGACCTCGACAATCTTCAAGCAGCCGTTCGACGATGGCAATCCGAAGAGCGACTTGCTGAACATTTCCGTCGACTGCAGAGCGAGAATGCGGAACTCAAGGCCCAGCTCCATGAGTTACGAACCGCTCCGACGGGCGTGCGAACTCTCACTATTGAACCGCTCAGCCACACAAAAAGTCGAGAGCAGGCTCGGATATTGGTCGAAAAAGCGATTCTTGCTCATCTCCTTCCCCAGAAACTCGATTTAGCCTCACGGGCGGCTGCTCTAGACCCTCAGTCTGTGGAACCCTTGATTGTGCGTGGGCAAACGTATTTACGGCTCGCTTCTGCGGCCTACGCCAACAAATCCAGGCAGAGTGAATACTCCGAATATATCGACAGTGCCCGAATGGATTTCGATCGAGCCATTCTCATTGATCCAAAGAATACCTGGGCCCTTCTTGGCCGAGGAGACGTCAACACATGGCTACAGCGGCCCATCGAGGCAGCCCACGCATTCGAACAAGTACTCGAATTGGATTCTTTTTTTGATTTAGCACGTCATCGTCTCATCAATCTGTATACCGCCGAGGCTCGCAAATTGGTTTCCCTCAAGCAATTGTCGCCCGCCCTTACCATCTTGCAAAAGTGCTTACCCCCACAAACGCCTGAGAGTTGGACTCCATATCAAAAGGAGGCCTATTTGCTCAGGAGCGAGATCTACAAGAACTTGAACCTGCCCACCCAAGCAATTGACGACCTTAGTGCGATCCTGCGAACCGATCCCACCGATAGACAGGCCTTGCTCGCAAGAGCCGCTCTTTACCAGGAAGAACTGCAGGGACGTGCGGCAAAAGACGATCTTGAACATGCCTGCATGCTCGGAGCAACAGCCGCCTGCGAGCAGCTTCCGTAGTCGTCACACCTCTCACTCCCGCGCCAGGTTTGACTGCAGCCCAGCTGCGCGCACATCATCTCGGCATTTCGCCAGCCATCTCATATAACCTGACCCTACACACTCATTTGACAATCCAAAATGGCAACACCTATAATAGGTTGGGGTTTACTTATCGACGCTTGAGCAGCTTCCACTAACAAGCAGACGAAGAGCAAAGGGCCTACGCTATTTTCCCAATAGTGCCCCGAAAGCTCTTTGAGTTGGGTCTTCTGTGATCTTGAACAAGAGTAGGAAAACAGCTTAGAGTAACTGAAGACAACTAAAAGTATTAAAAAAACAAACGCTTCTTCCATTAACCATAATTTTCACGGAGTGTAGGTTGTGATGAGTGACTATCGTGTGCTTCCAGGGCCAGAACACTTTCTGCCGCCGGCTGCCGCCAGTATGGGGATTTGCTTGCCAAATCCAGGAGTATTGTGGGCCTGGAACGAAAAGGCCGCTAAGAAAGCCACCGCCGTTCGACACCTTTTTAATACGCTTGTCGAATGCGTTCAGCCTGGCCAAAAACCAATGCTGATCCCTATGCCTGACTACCGTCCCAAATATCCAAAGATTAACCCTGAAGTCGAGATTAATCCCAACCATCCGAATTTGACGATCTGGCACAACAGGATCGACTGCTGCATGTTTATCGGAGTGCATTGTCATCAAGCCAACCTGTCGCTGAAGATCATTCGCGGAGGCACTTCTTGCTATACGATCGCAATGTGCGCACAAGCTGGGCATGAAGATGCAATGCTATCATTCCGGGATGCGTCGGTTGAGAAAATCATGAAGTTGGCCGATACAGTCAAGCGATTGAAAGGGACCGTCCAACCACGGCTGGCATCAGCTAAAAATGGGGTTTCAAGTTAACGACCTGAGACCGTTCGGGCCTGTAAAAAGGAGGCTGAATCCATGGCGGATATACACTCAGTCATCGGCACAAAAAATAAAAAAGGTCAGACCTATACAGACACATGGAAAATGATGAATGACGCTCCACGAACCCCGTCGTTTTATACGGGTTCCGAGGTCATCAAGGAGGCGCTTCGCCGAGCCAGCTGCGATGTGATGATCGCCTATCCCATCACACCACAGAGTGAAGCCGCCGCATTGATCGGCGAACTATTCGCTGAAGGCTATATCGGAGACTACTTCCGCGGTGAGAGCGAATTCGCCGTCATGTCGCAGTGCGCCGGTGCTGCGTTTGGCGGAGCCCGTGTATTTACGACGACTGCGGGACCAGGCACGATGCGCGCGATGGAAAACTTCCCGATGTGGGCTGGCTCAAGGTTGCCGATCCAAATGATCGTCACCTGCCGCGGTATTAACTCACCGCTCTCGATTCAGCCAGACACTCTTGAAATTTCTTATCTGTTGAATACCGGCATGTTGGTGTGGCATGCAGAAACAGCTCAGGACTTCTTTGATTGGATTTTAAAGGGCTACATGGTGTCTGAGGAGCCGGATGTGCATCTGCCGCTTGCGCTCTGCTGCGACGGATTCTTCGTGACGCATACGAAGGATGTCGTCAATCTCACGCCGGCCGACATGTGCTTGCCCCCGTACGATCCCTATCGCTCACCGGTACCCTGCATGGACATGGAATGTCCACCAGTCCGCATGATGCGCGATCCGTTCGTGATGAAGAGCAACTACATCAGCTATGCAACCCATGCGTCCTGGCAACAAGAAATCTGGGCCGCAATCGAACGCTCACGCAAACATTCGATCCACTGGCTGAACGGCCTGATCGACACGGAGAACACCGACGCGGAAATCATGATCGTAACATCGGGCACTGCCGTCTCGCAGGGCCGCGAAGCGATCCGCCTCCTGGAAGATGAAGGGGTTCGCTGTGGACTTGTCAAGGTGAAAACACTGCGTCCCTGGCCGGAAGAGGAAATCCGCGAAGCGACGAAGAACGCCAAACACATCTTCGTCCCGGAGTTCAATGTGACCGGCTGGCTGGCAAAAGAGATTAAGGCGACGATTCCCAATCATGAACGAGTACATGCAGGCCCCCATGTCTGCGGAGGCATGACGATGCCGCCGGAAATCATCGTGTCCGAAATTAAAACAGCCCTGGGGATGAAGACCTTCTCCTTGGCCGGTCGTGGAAGCTGAGTTGCACTGACTTCAAACCTATGTCGCTCTAATTGAGCGATATTGAGGAGGCGATATGAGTAAAGAGCGTATACAAATCTCCGAAGCCTTATACGATATCATGCCATCGGATTATCAAGATCTCGTAAAGAGCGCCACGTACGGCAAGGAAGACCGTGGCTGGAAAGATATCGGAACGTCGAAGGAACTGATTGAGCAACACTCACTCTGTGCCGGCTGTCCGGAGTCGATGGCCTTCCGATACATATTGGCCTCTCTCCCAAATCCAGAGGATACGGTCATGGTCGGCTCCACCGGTTGTACCAGCTTGGTATTCCCGATGGTCGCCGTGCATAACATCCACTCGCTATTCGGGAACCAGAACGCCATTGCATCAGGTCTCAAGCGTGCCCTGAGCGTTCGATTCCCCGGTCGCGTAAAAGACGTCGTCGTCCTCGCTGGCGATGGTGCAACAGTCGACATCGGCTTGGACATGACGCTACAGGCCTGGTTCAGACAAGAGAAATTCACAACGATTTGTTTTGACAACGAACTGTATGCCAATACAGGCGGACAGGAAAGTGGATTGATGCAAAAGGGCTTTGTGGCCAAGATGGCACCAGTCGGAAAATTATTCGATAAGGTGCGGCTGCCTGAAATTGCTCGTGAATCCGGCTGCCATTATGTGGTCAACTGCACGGTCAGCAAGCCGTCACTGGTTGAGAAGGTCATCCGCAATGCCGTGCACATTGCCCGTGAAATTGGCCCGACCTATCTCCAGCTCTACACGCCATGCATTCTTGAAATCGGCAAGAACAGCATGGAAGGTCTCCAAGAAATGCGTGATTCTGAAAAGCCGACCGAGCGATTCGCCTATAAGGAATACGTCAGCGAGCCAGCCAAACAATTGCTCGCCGAATTGGCAGCGAAGGATAAGGAACGGAAAGCAGCCGCCAAACAGCTGGCAGGACAAGTATCAGCATAGTCAGACCGGAGGCAGACATGATTAAGAGACGATTGAATATCCGGATGTCAGGCCTGGGCGGACAGGGCGCGGTCACCGCAGCGCATGTCTTGGCTATGGCTGCCAACCGGGACGGAAAGTTCTCCATCTCCAACCCCTTCTTCGGCGCCGAGAAGCGCATGGCACCGGCAGAAAGTTATTGCCGCATTGGCATCGAGAGAATCTATGACCGCGGCGAGTTGGTATTTCCCGATGTCATCCAGGTTTTCCATCCACAAGTCATCACTATGGGCAAAAGCTACACCATGCCCTTTTACTCGGGTGTGAAGGAAGGCGGCGTCGTCATCATTAATTCGGCCCAGCCGTTACTCTCCGATGAGGACGTTGAACGCCTCAAGGATTTGAACGTCGCCGTGTTTTATATACCTGGCACGGAGTTGGCTATTGAAGTGGCTGGCACTGAGCTATCGACGAATATGTCGATGATCGGTTCCGTTTCAGGCATTACGAAATGCGTCTCGCTGGAAGGGCTCGATGGCGCACTCCAAGAGCGGTTTGGAAAGAAGTTTGTGGCCTCCGGAGGAACGGCATCACTGGACGAAGCGATCAAGAAAAAGTTCGCCAAGAAGGAAATGCTGTTGGCTAAGAACTTGGCAACTGTCAAGGCGGCGTATGACATCGCTAGCGAATGGGCTGAAAAGAACAAGATTGAGTTGCGCGTCGGAAATCCGGCCGTCGCCGCCTAAGAGAAGAAGGAATCAACTCGTATGTATAACGTAGCGCAGGTCATCGACGAAAAGTGCACAGCTAAAAAGGGCTGTCGGCTCTGCATCATGTATTGCCCGGAAGCAAATTGTTTAGACTTGAATACTGACAAGATGGTTGCTGAAGTTATTATCGATCGCTGTAAGGGCTGTGAGCTCTGCGTCATCGTCTGTGATGCAGCCAAGCATTTCGCCATCACTATGCAGGCCGTCAGCGCTACAGGCCAACTCATGACTAAGAAGGGTGAGTCTGCGGCTTTGGGACAAGCGTATCAGGGATAATTCGTCACGGGCTAAACTTCATAAAACCCCATGGCGTTCACGCTATGGGGTTTTTCTTTAGGCACGAGGTAACTGATGGAACACGAGGACAATACGATCGACGAACTGCTCAGCGAGATTTCCGGTTTGATCACCCAATATCCCAAAGCCATCGAACGGCAGGCGGCGATCATTCAGGGTACGGGTAAAGACCCTGAGCTTGTGGACAAACTGATCAAAGCGGCAGACACCATGCGTGATAGCGGTAACCTCTATCTGACATGGGCCAAACATTACGCCGCTGTCGCTAAAGGCAACACAGACGCCTCTTCCGACGAAGACGAGACCGAAGATTTCGACATCTAAAAAATCTCCCTATTCCTGTAAAGGTTTTGCTAAAATACAACTGGCTTTGACTGAAATCTCTGTTCCCCGGTAGCTCAGTTGGTAGAGCAGCCGGCTGTTAACCGGCTGGTCGCAGGTTCGAGTCCTGCCCGGGGAGCCACCACCCTGCTCCTACTCCAGATCTTCCTCTCTTTCCGAATCTTGAAAAGTAACAATTTCACCTCCTGATCTGAGCAGATTGAGACAGTTTGCAATCACTCAACCAAGATCTCACGGGGCCACCGTCTGCATGATTCCTCCGTGGCAATGATCGTATGATTTTGCATTGAATGTCTTTCCTGTGAGGTCTTAGACTTGAACCGCACAGCCATCAGGAGCCCATTCAAGTTCTCCATATCGCATACTCGACATGACAACCGATTCCAATTCCAACAAACTTGATATCGCCTCGTCATTTCAGCCTCCGATCCTCCTCCGGAACGCACATCTCATGACCCTCGTCCCACGCTACCTGCCCCGAGACACATCCTTGGCGGGATTGCCACAGGAGGCTCGACTCTTTCCCGTTGAGCCACAGACACAGCTTCAGGGATTCTGTCATTGGCAAGGCGATCGCCAGGCATCTCCCACAGCAGTACTGGTTCATGGCCTTGAAGGCTGCAGCGAGTCACAATACATGCGCGGCATTGCGGCAAAGGCCTATCGGGCCGGCTTCAACGTCATTCGCATGAATCAGCGTACGTGCGGAGGAACCGAGCATCTCACTCCGACTCTGTATAACAGCGGTTTGAGCGGAGACTATCGTACGATCCTGAACGAACTGGCCCACCGGGATGGGCTCAAGCGCATATGGCTGATCGGATATTCCATGGGTGGGAATCTCGTCCTGAAAGCGGGCGGCGAGCTTGGCCAGACCGTGCCCGCCCTCGCCGGAGTCGCAGCAGTATGCCCAAATATCAACCCGACCGTTTGCGCTCGTGCATTGGAGGAGCCTCGCAATTTCATCTATCATCGCCACTTTCTGACACGCTTGAAAACGAGGCTGCGGAGAAAGGCGGCCTTGTTTCCTGGGAAATGGGATCTGTCCCAACTCGATCGGATCGCCACGATCAGCGAATTTGACAATCGCTACACCGCTCACGACGGAGGCTATCGAGACGGCGCCGATTACTACGACCGAGCGGGCGCGCGCCATGTACTCGATGCCATCGCGGTTCCTACGCTCATCATTACGGCACAAGACGATCCGTTTATTCCCTACTCAATGTTTACCGTACCGACCATTCAGCGACACCCACACATTCATGTGGCCGCGCCTTGCTATGGAGGCCATTGCGGGTTTTTTCACCGGGGCCGAAATGGAGAAGACCCGTACTGGGCGGAGAACCGAATCGTAGACTTTTTGCTGGGTCGGATATAACGGACGCTGCGTCAAGCTTGTCCCCTCAGCAGAACGGCTACGCAGCTTTGCGAAGTTTGCGAGACTCCATGGCTGCGACGAGAGGAGCGCACTTCCATACCCAGCTGAGGATGAGCCAGATACTATCGGCAACGATGGCCAGGATGAAGACCCAGTTGTAAATCGCCTTGCCCACTTTCCCAAGAAACGGATCGAGCGCAAAGAGCAGCACACCGTACGCAATGGTGATTGCGAGCAGCGTCGCGCAAGGCACGACCAGACCTTGAAACGGTACCACCCACTTCCATTCCACCGGCGGGTTTCTCGCCAACGCTCTGGCGCCCAGCCACCCGATCACCACTGAACCACTGTAGCCCACGAATTGAACAAGGTCTGACGCCCGGAGTTTTCCCAGCGAGCTTTCTCGAAACAACGACACTTGTCCAAAGATCATCGCAAAGAGAAATGCCAGGACCAGAGCGACGCCATATTCCATCATCCATCGTCTGGCCCCCATAACCCAACCTCTCATGCAGCCTAGCCGTCGGCATTCACCGTTCACTGTATGTGCCAAAGCTTAGCACGAGAGGATTCTCACTGAGAAACAAACCGTCATTCCTGAATCTGATCAGCTTAGACGATCACGCTGTCAAGATGTGTCCGCACATCTTCCAGATAGGTCTTAAACGGGTCCGGCATGGGAAACGAGGCGCGACCCCGCACTTGGAAGATCGACCAATTGATGACATAGGCAGGGAACAAGCCATCAGAGGCTGGAAACTGATCCGCCACTGAAGCGGGCCGCTCACTCAAAAGATATCTAACCAGCTCACTGCGGCCGTAGGCACGCGTGTTTTTTGGCGCGGTTTCCATCGCCAGATCAATGAGGCGGTCCGTCGTCACACGAGGAACACGTCCCTCTTCCAATAATCCGTGATACAGCCCCTTCGCCGGATTCAGATTGTGATACTCCAAGTCTAAACTCTTCAGCAGAGGATCGGTCCACTCGACATGTTCCGCTTCTCGGAAGCAATCCAGCAACCACAGCTTGGACGCCCAATCGACACGCCCAACGAGCTTCTGATAATCGCCGCGCAGATCATGGAGCACTGATGCCCATTGGGCAAGAACCCAATCGGTTTCTTCATCCTGCCCGCTGTAATGCCGGACGGCACAGTCAAGAAACTGTTCCTGAATATCCACAGCCGACATCATCTTGTGAGACTGTAACCGGACCAGCCAGCGCCGTTCTTGATCCTGTGAAATCTCTTGGAGCGCTTCCACCGGTTCGTCGATCTCCAATTCTTGAGGCGCATGTCCCTCCTCGATCAGCTGCAGCACCAGCCCGGTCGTACCGAGCTTCAATGCCGTCGCATATTCGGTCATATTGGAATCGCCCAGCAGCAGATGAATCCGTCGATATTGATTGGGGTCCGCCAACGGTTCATCCCTCGTATTCACAATCGCCCGATTGTGCTGCACCCATTCGAAGAAATCGTTCACGATATAGTCGGCACGCTGGGAGATTTGAAAGGGCAGCTCCGATATAGGCTGCGCACCGAACGTCGAACGTGGCACGAGCAACCGATCCATCTGAATCCAAGCATCCTGGAGGGGAGCGGAACCGATACGCCCAGATCCGGTAAAAATCTGCCTGGTCACAAGAAACGTCACGAGCGGAGTCATCCCGCGTCTCGAAAAAGGGAACCGCCGGGACACCAGGTAATTCTCATGCGAGCCGAAGGTCGCATCCGTCTCATGGTCGATGTTGTTCTTGATCAATGACACCTGCTCACAGAACCCGAGATGTTCGATCGTTCGCTGCAACAAGAGATCCCCGGCGCGGTCCGACGCCACCACATCCATCAGAGAATGACATTCCGGCGAAGCATACTCCAAATGCCCCATGTCCAAATAGATTCGTCCGGCATTGGTCAGAAATCCCCCGTTGCCAGGCGGCTCATCATGTCCCCGATGGTGCAAATCCAGCACACCGCGCCGCTGGACCTGGAACAGATGGTCGCGAATCTTATGGGCAAACCACATCGGGGAATGGTCCGGCCGATCCTCGTGGATCAAGAGTCCGTATTCAGTCTCTAAACCGAAGATACGATTCAACATGCTATTATGAGGGCAATGGGCTCAGCTCGTTGGGGAGCAGTGTTTTCAGTTCATCGCCCCCAAGGGCTCGATACTTGGAGGGCCCTTGCACATGGCGATCAAGCAGGACACATTCGACCGTCTTTTCGGCAATACATCGCCGCAGATAGGCATAGAGTGTCTCAGCATCCGTCGCCTGCTGAGCAGGGTCGGTCCTCGCCTCATCATGGCCTTCTCCCTCGTCCAAGGCTCGTCGCTGCGCTCGATCACCGACCGCCCACGTGCGAATCGCCGCACCTACAGCATCCGCGAGAGACGCAAGAGACTGTTCTCGGAGATATCCAGCCATCTTCTGCTCGACCGCCGACGTCGCGGCAAGCACTGCATACTGGCTCTTTTCCTCAAACGTCCCGTCGTAGTTGATCGTCAAGAACCCGTCTTTCCCGGCTTTCTGTCCGAGCTCTGCCAGCAAGATTTTCACGATGAAAGGGGCCTTGAATACCTCTTCGAACGCCTGCTTGATTGCCGGCGCCATCCCGTACTTCACCAGACGGCCTCCGGTCACATCGGACGCTGAGCGATTGAATCCTTCGACGTGAGCCATCTCCAACAGATTGAAGCGCAGCTTCTCGAGATCAGCCGGGTGGCCCATCCCACCCAGGGCTAGACGATCGTAAATCTCATAGAGCTTGGGCGTGCCCTTGCTCATCGTCATGAGCAGAGTGCCACGCTCACACGTGACGCCGACAACAGGAGCCCCCTCCTTAAACTGCTCATCGAGATAGGTCCGACGATTGCCAACCGCTTCGACCCATTTATATGGTTCTTCATACATGGCGGCTGACCTTTGCCTCGAACAAGGGCTTCAATTGCACGTCCGGCATCGTGCGCACACCGGAAGCGGTGATGAATTTGATCACCGGATAGAGGCCAGCTTCTCGGTTGACTCCTCCGGTCGCGCTGTCGAATTCTGCGGCACTCGTCAACAATCGCAATGCCTGAACGGTCGCCTGCTCTTCCGGCATCGCGCTCAGCGGCTGTTCACCCCATGTATTCACGTAATGTAGGATTCCGCGAATGGTCGGTGAACCGGACCCGGATACTGCATAGTCCACTCCTTCGAACTCCGCACCGAGAATGTCGTAAAAATAGATCTTTGCCGTTTCCTGCTCAAAATCGTACCCGGCGAAGATCGGCACCACAGCACCCGTACCCGCCAGCGCCGCCGGGACGTTGTCTTTCAGCAACTTTGAGAGGGCCCTGAGTTTGCCCTCAAAACTGAGTTCCTGAAGCTGTGTCCGCCGAAAATACTTGAACGAATGTTCAAGGATGCGCGCCATTTCATACGCGGTCGCCGGCACTCCGGCGATCGCCATGACACTATGTCGATCGATCTCCAACACCTTGTCCGTGCGGTCGTACATCACCATATTGCCGGCTGTCGCACGTCGGTCCCCGGCGACCAACACCCCATCGCGGTACCTGAATGCAAGGATCGTCGTAGCCGTTGTCAGTTCATGCCCTCGCGCAGCCTGGCCCAGCACGCCAAACACATAGCCTTGTTCTTTCAACAGTTGATAGAAATCGCTCTGCAAACTCATATGTCGCTCCGCTCCAGTAAAGGGTACATGGTGAGGAGAGCGTTCTCCCCATTCTCACACCTATCGCCTACCCCCTTTACGCCTAACGTCTATTCGCCCGTCCGCTGTCGATACCGCTCTGCCTGTTTTGGATCGACCTTACGCATCCGCTTCATGAGGTTATCCTT
>JACRQB010000052.1 GCA_016222925.1 Nitrospirota bacterium
CTACCGCAGAGCCCCCTACTCGACCCATACGCTCGATAGACTTCGTTATGGCGAAGCAGTACAACTTCATCACCGTCAGCGTGGTCCTGCTCACGTTCTTGTGGCTCTCTCCTGTGGTTTCGGCCAAGGGCCCGGAACTCCTGCACGTGCTCGGCATTGTGACCGCTATCGATGCCAAACACATCGACATCAAGACCGCCAAAGGACCGGTTGTTCCGGTCCTGCTCAGTAAGCAGGTGAAGTTCAAGAACAAAAGTAACCCCAAGTCGAACGATCCGCCCACGGTGGGCGACCGGGTCATCATTGAGGCGACCAAAGACGACAAGACCAAAAAGATATCAGCAACAGTGGTATATTATTCGCCCATCAAAACTGTTTCACCACCGCGGTAATCGATGCCGATGATTCGTTTTGCGAGAACTGTCCACGAATCACCGTTCCATGGAGGAGTACGCCATGCGCTCATGCGTATTCTCATCACAGGAATCGCGGTCTTCCTGGCGATCTCGATCGTCCCCGGCCTGGAAGCAGACAGCCTGACGGCCGGCATTGCCGCCGTGCTGATTCTGACGTTCTTGAATGTGATCCTGCGCCCTATTCTCTTTCTCCTCGCTTTGCCATTGATCGTATTTACACTCGGCCTCTTTCTCATAGTCTTGAACGCCTTGTTGCTGGGCTTGACCGCGTTCCTGGTCAAGGGGTTTACCGTCTCAGGGTTCTGGCCTGCTGTCGGTGGGGCACTCATCATCAGCCTGGTCACCACCATCCTCAACAGTTGGACCGTCGACCGTCGTCCTCTTCCAGAGGTCCCCGACGAACCGCGACGCCCTCCAAAAGTTATCAATCCGAATTGATCCATCCGCGATTCTCCAGGAACACGCGAATGACAGGATTCCCGTCGATCACTCTGATGAAATCATTCGTGGAACATCGGTGCGATGGATAATAGAAATTCAACGACTCCCCTTCTTCTCCTCACCTGGATCTTTCAGGCTGTGTAACGTTGAATATCTCATTTCATCTTTGAGCGAGCAACGAATGACGATGTGATTTTCTGCGTAGGTCACAACCTTCATGTTTACACCCTGCCACACAATTTTCATTCCTACTCATCTGTGAACCCTGCGCGTCTACGTTGAAAGCGCTTGATACTGTGAATGATCTGAGCTCTTGACCATGAGGAGCTGTTATCCCGATTGAGAGGTATGCCTCTTGCTGTCCGTAAACTATCACTCATTTATACAGAGGAGGATTACATGGAGCCACCTTTGGCCATTCGACCGTCACCAAGAGGTCGTACAACACATCGCCTCTCGTTCGCTCGTTCACACACGATGGCCATATGCCTGTGCATTGCAGCACTCGGTGTGCCCACTGCCGGAATCTGCGCATCGACGCCTTCGCCGGTCCCGCTCTTTGTTGAAACCCAGAACGATATCCCCCCGGCGATTGCCCAAGCATTTTCCTCACCTGAGCTGTCCAAACAATGGGTACGTCGTCACCGCACTATGGGGCTCAATCCCGCTGCATTGGAAGCCATGAAACTCGCCCGAAAAGATTCGAAACAGGATCTCTCACTGGACCTCTTCGATGCCGGCACACGGACGCTAGAGCTCGATGAACCAGAAATACATCGCAATAAGGCAAAGGTGTGGCGCGGGCGGGTGCGAGGTGAACAAAACAGCGACGTCACCTTAGCAGTACGCGGCACCAAGATGGTCGGAACGATTACCTCGGGTCAGCGTCTCTACAAAATCGAGCCGGACGAGAACAACCGCCATCGTCTTGTCGAAATTGACGAAGACGCCATGCGGCCGGATCACCACCCACTCGTAGTGCCCGATGATGGGACCCCTGCGGATCCTCCTGCCCCAGAGCCTGAGCTCCAGCAGCCCAGTGCCGCGGCCGCGCCCAACGCCGCCACCACGGCAGCCGCGCCGACGAACACAGTCGTCGATCTGCTCGTCGTCTACACCTCGACAGCAAGGGCGAAACAAGGTGGCCAAGCTGCCATGAACGCATTGATCGCCCTGGGCGTTGATCTGGCCAATCAAGCCTACAGGAATAGCCAGATTGCGATGCAGCTCCGGCTGGTCCGCGCCGCTGAGGTCGCCTATGCGGAAACAGGCAATATCAACACCGATCTCTCCCGTTTGCGCGGCACGACCGATGGCTTCATGGATTCAGTTCATCAACTGCGGAATCAATATAAGGCCGACATGGTCGCGTTGATCGTGCACAACGGTGGCGCCTATTGCGGCATCGCCTATGTTATGGCCAACGGGCCACGAGCCAGCTTTGCCAGTTACGCATTCAGCGTGACAGATCGCGATTGTGTGTCGAATAACACGCTCACCCACGAACTGGGGCACAATATGGGCGATGCACATGATCGCGCAAGCGGCGGCAGCGGCGTCTTTCCCTATTCCTATGGGTATCGCGACCCCGTCGGAAAATTCAGGACCATCATGGCCTACCCCTGCCCGAATGTGTCCTGTCCACGTGTGAAGTATTTCTCAAACCCGAAGATCCTGATCAACGGCCGCCCGGCTGGAATCGATCACCGAATCAATCTCTCGAACTCGGCAGACAATGCCCGCTCGATGAACGAGGTCCGGAACGTCATTGCGGCCTGGCGCACAGGAACCGCAACTTCCGCCGCCACAGCACCAAGTGGATCGAGAGACGCTCGTCCTGATTCACGAGACGATCTTGAGGACGATGCAGACGATGACTCGGATGACGACGCGGATGACAATGCTCGCGACAAACCCCGAAAAGACTCTCCGGTGAAATCGCGCGGAAAGTCTCCTATGCCAACTCCGTAACTGATAGGATGCC
>JACRQB010000278.1 GCA_016222925.1 Nitrospirota bacterium
GCGTTGCACCCGTTCACGCCCAACCCCACCCAAGAACGGGCGCTGATTTACATCCAGGTTGTGTTCCTTCCATTCGTGACGCTGCTTACCGGCATCATCGTGTGGAGAAAACGCCGACGTCTCTAGCCTATGACTCGCTACCGGCCGACTCTACTCATGTTCCTCGCACTGGCTGGCCTAGGAGGCTATCTCTATCTCGTGGAGTTTCCCGCCCAGCAGCGAGAAGAAAAACAGGAACGCGCACAGAAACAAGTCCTGCCCTTCCCCGAAACCGCCATCACCGGACTCAGGATCACCACCGCGCAGGGGCCTATCGAATTAAAGATGGCAGAACCTGGCAAATGGTCGATCGTGGCTCCGCTTCAAACGGATGCAGATCATCGCGAAGTGCAGGCGCTGATTCGAGCGCTCGTGACCGGAGCCGTCACCAGAACCGTCGAGGAGCAGGCGACACAGTTGGCGGCCTTCGGTCTTGAACAGCCGGTGACCACCCTCACCGTCACGGCCGGAATACAACAGGAGACGATTTCAATCGGCGACAGTGGTCCGCTGTCCAATACCCTCTATGTGCTTCGGGCATCGGACCGGAGCGTGTTACTGACCAACCTGGCGCCGAAGGACTTCATCAACAAGTCGTTGATGGCATTCCGTCGAAAAGAGCTCTTGCGATTTGTCCAGAACGATATCGAGCGGGTCCGCCTGACCTATGCCACCACCGAAATCGTGCTCTACAACATGGCCAAGGATAAGCCGAAGCCGTCGTGGAAGATCCGTTATCCCATCGAAGCCGAAGCCGACCAGAACGAAGTCCGCTCGTTGATGTTTCGGTTGGAAGATCTGAAAGCACTCGGCATCATCGATCCCGGTCCTGAACGAGACAGCGTAGCCAAGACTCTGACGACCCCCAAGCTAAAAATCACGCTGCATACGGCAGCCGGTGACCAGTCCGTCCGGCTGTATCAACCGGACCCCCAGAGCGGAGAAGCCATCGCGGAGACCACCGCCGACGGCCCGCTCTATCGCATCAACCCCGTACTAATCAGAGATCTCACGAAAGAACTCTTCACGCTCCAGGACAAACGGCTGCTCGGCCTCGACTACACCGACATCGCCATGTTGTCGGTAAAGACAAGAGAGCATCAGTATGTCTTGATCAACCAGACCGGTGAATGGCTGCTCGAAGATCAGCCCACCGAGAAGATTAGCCAAGAAGCGGCAGATCTCTTTGTCAGTCGGGTCGCGAATCTTCCGGCGGAGGAACGCGTCATGAAACAATCCGCACCACTGGCCCCCTACGGACTACTCGCGCCCGCCGCAGAATTTGTGGCGACGGGCAAAGACGGCCAGACCACAGGGAAACTGACCCTCGGCAACAAGGCAGGCAATCTCCTCTACGCCACCGGCCAACGTCTGCAAGGTGTCTTTCAGGTACGCCCGGATCTCCTCACACAGATCCCCTCCAGAGCCGAGCTCCTCGCCAAATCGCAGGGCGCTCCAGAAACAGGACACTGATCGGCTCAACGCGAAGAGTGTCCCAAACACTCGCGCTGACCGACACTGGCGGTTCCACCGCCATGCAATCATACGTTCACCAGCTGACCTCTTCTCCCCATAATCACTGCAAACCCTTACCTATGTAGGGCTCGACCGAATGCGACCCCTCTCGTAGTATCGGCACCTATAGTTAGGGTTCATCAGCATGAACCAATCCGGCACTCCTCTATCTATAGGAAAGCGATCGGGGATATATGAAACGGAACCTCATCTTCAGAGGACAATGGCTCGTTACCACCCTGATCCTCGCCATCAGCCTGGGCGCCTACGGCTGCGCGGACACCGCGTCGGTTTCGGAAGACGTCGCAGCACCCTTGTCCAACCTGACGATCACCCCTGGAACCCTCCAGCCGGGGTTTTTGGCCAATACCACGAACTATGCTGTCAACGCGCCGACATCCGCGACCAGCGTCACTGTGACCGCCGTCCCCAAAGACAATACGGCAATAGTCACGATCGATGGGTTCGTCACCACGCAACGATCCGTAACCCTAGGCGGACCGGAGCACCTTGGATTACACGGTGAACGTGGCAACCACCGTCACCAGCGTCACCGTTTCCGCAACCAAATCAGATCCGAATGCCGTGCTGACTGGCTCGCTAACTGCTGGGGCAGGAGTCGCGACAGGACAAGCCACCATGGCACTTGGCGGGCCAGGGACCGCCACCCCTGTGACAATCACCGTGACCGCTCCGAATGGCAGCGCAAAGACCTACAACATCACTGTGAATCGTCTCTCCAACGATAACAATTTGTCTGCCTTGAGCGTAACACCGGGCTTCCTGGACCCCGCCTTTGCAGCCAATACACTGTCCTACACAGTGAATGTGGCCATTGACGTTGCCGAAGTGACTGTCACAGCGACCAAGTCTGATCCGAATGCTGTTCTATCCGGGTCAATCACTGATCCCGGGGCAGGGCAAGCAACCGGGCAAGCAACCATTCCGCTCGGTGGACCGGGAACAGCCACACCTGTATCCATTACCGTGACCTCTCCTAATGGAAGCAGTAAAACCTATGCCATCACGGTGAACCGAGCGGCCCCTTCAAGTGACAACAATCTGTCGGCCTTGAGCGTAACGCCGGGCTCCTTGGATCCCGCCTTTGCTGCCAGCACACTGCTCTACATGGTGAATGTGGCCACCGATGTCACTGAAGTGACTGTCACGGCAACTAAATCCGATCCAAATGCTGTTCTGTCTGGGTCGGTTGCTGATCCCGGGGCAGGGCAAGCGACCGGGCAAGCAACCATTCCGCTGAATGGAGCAGGAACACCCACATCAATATCGATCACCGTCACTGCACCAAGTGGAG
The DNA here is from genome assembly GCA_016222925.1 of Nitrospirota bacterium. Taxonomy (GTDB): domain Bacteria; phylum Nitrospirota; class Nitrospiria; order Nitrospirales; family Nitrospiraceae; genus Nitrospira_D. The sequence goes on from JACRQB010000278.1 coordinate 2,870, forward strand.
CCTCTCAAACGTATACCGTCACAGTAAACCGAGCGGCACCATCGAGCGACGCCAACCTGTCGGCATTAACTGTGACAGGAGGCTCCTTGGTTCCTGACTTTACTCCTAATACCACGATCTACACGCTGGACGTTCCCTTCAGTGTCGATAGCGTGACCGTCTCGGCCACGAAATCCGACCCGAATGCCGTGATGTCCGGTGACCTAACAGCCGGGACCGGGGTTCCAGCAGGTCAAGGAACCTTTCCACTCATACCACTGGTCCCCAGACCAGTGTCGATCACTGTCACAGCTCCGAATGGAGACTCAAAGATATACTCCGTGACGATCACTCGAGCTTTATTCTAGCGACGCTTCAAATCCGCCTAGACCGCTTCGCTCCATCGTAATCCGAAGATCTTGACCTCACCGGATGATGGTCCATAGGTACCTATCCTATTTCCCCTATACCAAAGTAGGGGTAGACCAACCTTTGGCAGTTTCGTATTATTCAGCCCTTTTACTGAGGTTCATACTAAATGGACCTGCCACATCACGCCTCTAGAGAAAGAGACTACATCGCCATGCGTACCTTGACCGCCGTGAGACAGTATCTCGCCGCCGTGTTCTTCCTTGTGATCGGCCTGGTCGCCTACGGCTGTGGCGACTCAGCGACGGTGAACCCCAGCGTGACTATAACCGCTCAACCTGCTGTGGCTGGCGACAGCGTGACGATCAACGGACAGGCCACGACGAGCAGCGTGATTCCGCTGGGCGCGGCGGGAACAACGACTCCCGTGAACATCGTCGTGTCGGAATCCGGGACGAATTCGAGAACCTACACCATCCTTTTCGTGAGAGCCGGCTTAACTGGAAACAACTCGTTACAAGACCTGACCGTATCGCCCGGGACCCTGGCTCCTGACTTCGATGAGAACGTGCAATCCTATACCATTGATGTTGCCAACAATATCGGAAGTGTCACGGTGACTCCCACACTCTCGGACCCTGCCGCAACGATGACAGTGAACGGGCAAGTCACTAACTCCGGGCAGACTCGCACAATATCTCTCAGCCCTGCTGGTCAAAGCACGACTATCACGATTGAAGTGACGGCTCAGAACAGAACGAAGAAGCCCTATGCTGTTAGTGTCAGTCGTGGAATATCGAACAATAACAGCCTGCGAAGTCTGGGCATTTCACCAGGCTCTTTATCGCCAGCCTTTAGCGCCGGCAGGGTCGGTTACACCGTGAACCTGCCTAGCACTTTGCCGAGCAACATCGCCAACGTGACGGTGACACCAACACTCCAAGATACGACGGCGAGCATGGCCGTGAATGGGCAACCCACCACCTCTGGGCAGAGCCGAGCCACTCCTTTACCTGCACCTGGTTCAAACGCCTTTATCAATATTGTGGTGACCGCGCAGAACGGCAGCCAAAAAACCTACACGGTGAACGTCATTCGGGCCGCCCTGGGCGGAAATAACAACCTGTCGGCATTGACCGTCTCACCTGGCCCGCTGACTCCTGCGTTTACTGCGGCCACAACAAGCTATACGGTGGACGTGGCAAGCACCGTCACCAGCATCACGGTTACGCCTACGCGCCAGGATTCCAATGCGACGATCACCGTGACTCCGCCAGGCACTGGCTCTGGGCAAGCCCGAACCATTCTATTAAACGGCGCGGGATCAAATACCTTGATCAATATCCTGGTGACCGCTCCGAACGGTAGCCAAAAAAATTACACCGTGAACGTCAGCCGGGCCGCCCTGGGCGGAAATAACAACCTGTCGGCATTGACCGTCTCACCTGGCCCGCTGACTCCTGCGTTTGCTGCGGCCACAACAAGCTATACGGTGGACGTGACAAGCACCGTCACCAGCATCAATGTCTCTGCCACCAAGGCCGACCCGAATGCCGTCATGTCCGGGTCCCTGACGGCTGGAGCGGGAACAGCGTCAGCTCAAACGAGCATTCAACTCGGCGGGCCCGGGACAACCAGGGTGGTATCGATCACCGTGACCGCCCCGAATGGCAGCTCGAAGACCTACACCATCACCGTTGAGCGT
>JACRQB010000106.1 GCA_016222925.1 Nitrospirota bacterium
GCTCAGTGGGCGAGGCAGGAGGGGGTAGACGCTCTACTCTGTACGGCTTCGCTCAAGTCGCTTGGGCAGGGGCTGCTGAGAAACGGGTTTTTTAAAATCCCCGGGAATCTCAACTTCGCATATCACAGTCGATCTCCATTGGAGCTTGAGAAGATTTCTCTCGATGACTGGCATCTTATGCGTGGCGACTCTGATGCTGACCAGAACTTTTAGAAATCATAGGAAGGCATCTTGCTTTGGCGGCCGGACAAGGAGCAGGTATCAGCGTTGAAACCTATTCGGGTCTGTCATCTGGCCTCTGGGGATCTCTGGGCTGGGGCCGAGGTGCAAATTGCCACGCTCCTTCGGGCACTCAAGGCTGATCAGAGGTTTGATCTGTCGGCGATCGTGTTGAACAAGGGGAGACTAGAGGAGGAGCTTGCGGCTGCGGGTATCTCGGTAACGGTCTATGATGAGTCTGCAGGCGGATGGTCAACCCTGCGCTCCCTGACCGCTCATCTGCGCCGTCGCCGTCCGGACATTGTGCATTCCCATCGATACAAAGAGCATATTTTAGGTGCCTTTGCCGCAAAACTATCGCACAATTCACTAGTGGTCCAAACTTACCATGGATTGGATGAGCATCTTCACGGCTGGGCCGCAGTGAAGATGGGAGCCTATGCCACAATCAATACGATTGTAGGAAAAGTCGCCGGGCACGGATTTGTAGGCGTGTCAGAAGAAATTGCCGCGATACTCCGGTGTCGGTATGCGACAGGAAAGGTCAGCTGTATCAGAAACGGTGTCGATTTAACGCGTGTGAAAACGACACGCAGCGGTGCCCATCTGCGTAAGCAGTTAGGTATTTCGTCCAATGAGTTTGTGATTGGATCAGTGGGGCGCCTGACCCCGGTCAAGGGGCTTGAATACTTAATACGGGCCGTATCTAAGAATAGAGAACCCCAGAAGAGGAAGTTAGTGATTGTCGGCGATGGTCCGTTAAGGCCTGCACTGGAAGGGCTTGCGAGGGAAGTCGGTGTTGCAGGACGCGTACTGTTCTTGGGCGCCAGAAATGATGTGTACGACCTGATGGGAGTGTTTGATGTCTTGGCATTGCCATCTCTCCATGAAGGTGTTCCGATGGTCTTACTGGAGGCGATGGCGATGGCCGTGCCGATCATTGCGAGCCGTGTAGGAGGGATTCCGGAGATCTTGGATGACGAGCAAGGAGCCCTCCTGGTGCAGGCCCGAGATGTCGACGTACTCGCGGATGCTATTGAGACGATGGCGAATGATGAGGTGTTGCGCAATCGGTTGCGAAAGGCCGCGCGCGCGCGAGTCGAGTCACACTTTTCTATTGAGCGGACGGCAGCGCTGACAGGCGATTTATATTGTGAGCTGATAGGTAACGCGAGAGTACCTGCGTGATTGTTTGCCATATTTGGGATGCAGATTATCCTTGGGATGTCCGGGTCGAAAAAGTATGCGACTCGCTTGCGAAGAAGCATGTCGTCCATCTCGTTTGTCGGAATTCAAAGCGACGTCCGAGTTATGAGCAAACGAAACACTTTCATATTCATCGCCTCCCGGCGCTGTCTCACAGTTGGGGACGGCTGAATAACCTCATCGGTTTTCCGGCTTTTTGCAATCCGCTTTGGATCTATCATATCTGGCGAACGGTTCGAAAAGTGAAAGCGGACGTGATCATCGTCCGGGATCTACCGTTGGCGTTGACGGCAATCGGAAGCGGCCGCCTCCTGGGCATTCCTGTGGTCGTCGACATGGCCGAGAACTATCCGGCTATGATTCAAGATCTATGGGATCGAAGTGGGTTCTCAATTCTTAATCTGGTGGTTAGAAATCCACATATCATTCGCCTGGTCGAACATCTCAGTCTTCGGTGGTGCGACCATATTATCGTGGTGGTCGAGGAATCCCGCGATCGCCTTCTGAACGCCGGCGTTCCCGCAGAAAAAATCTCACTCGTCATCAATACCCCGACGTCTGCGCGATGGGAGGAAGCGCCGAGTTCGTATGATGGTGTGGTGACAAGAGATTCAAACAGTTTGGTGCTGGTCTATTTGGGGTTATTGGAATGGCCACGTGGGATCGAGACGGCTATTCGAGCTATGCCGATTATCCGCGAGCGGATTCCTGGCGTGCGGCTTCTCATCGTAGGCACGGGACGGCACGAGAATGATTTTAAGCGGCTTGTGGCTGAATTGCATTTACTGGAACACGTCACATTCCTAGGCTGGCTCGACTATGTTTCTGCCATTCGTGTCATTCTGGAATCGGACATTGGTTTGGTTCCCCACCACGCTACTGAGAGTTGGAACACGACCGTTCCCAATAAATTATTTGATTATATGTCGATGGGGAAACCTGTGATCGTATCAAATGCAAAGCCGACAGAACGCATCGTCGAGGAAGAGCGATGCGGGCTGGTATTTCCGGACAGAGACTTCGATGAATTCGCGCGTGCCGTTCTTACGTTGGAGCAGGCAAGTATGAGGGAAGAAATGGGGCGGAATGGGAAGGCTGCGATCGCCGAGAAATATAATTGGACGGTCGATGAGCTGCGGTTATTCCAGGCGCTAGACCACGTCGCTAAAGGAAGGGAACGATAATCGTATGTGCGGTATTGTCGGCATGCTCGATATGAAGGGCCGCACCGTGGATCCATCGTGGATTGATGCCATGAATGACTCAATCATCCACCGTGGTCCCGACGACAGCGGAACCTATGTCCGAGGAAGCATGGGACTTGGGATGCGGCGCCTTTCCATTATTGATGTGGCCGGCGGCCATCAGCCGGTCTACAGCGAAGATAAAAGCGTCTGTGTTGTTTTTAATGGAGAAATCTATAATCATCTCGAACTGCGGCGAGATCTTGAACAGGCCGGGCATCGATTCTACACGAACAGCGACTCGGAAACACTGGTTCATCTCTATGAGCAGTACGGGGTGGATGGTGTCGCAAAGCTTCGCGGCATGTTTGCGTACGCGCTTTGGGATGAAAGGGCTGAGCAGCTTCTGTTGGCCAGAGATCGTGTAGGCATCAAGCCGCTGTATTACACCTTCCTCGATGGCCGTCTGGCATTTGCTTCTGAGCTGAAAGCGCTCATTCGGCTTCCTTGGCTACAGCAGACAATCAATCCTGCCGCGATCGAGCGGTATTTGGCTTTTCTCTATGTTCCCGGCCCGGAGACTATCTATCAGGATGTGCTTGAACTGCCTCCGGCTCATGTACTCGTACAGAAGGGTGGACGAACGTCGATTCACCGCTATTGGACGTTGAAGTATCAGTCCCGCGCTGACATCCAGATTGGTGAATGGACGGAGCGTGTGCTTCATCAGTTTCGTGACAGCGTAAAAAGTCACTTGATTAGCGAAGTGCCCTTAGGCGCATTTCTATCCGGCGGGATTGATTCGAGCGCGATCGTCGCGGCGATGGCCTTGGAGTCGCCGAAGCCCGTGGCGACGTTTTCGATCGGACACGAGGGGAAAGGAGCCTTTCAGGACGAGCGGCAATACGCTCGAATAGTCGCCGATCGCTACCGGACAGACCATCATGAGTTTGTTGTATCCGCAGATATTCTAGGTATTCTTCCGACGCTGGTTGCGTGTTTTGATCAGCCATTTGCGGACTCTTCTGCGATTCCCAACTACTACATTACCAAGCTGACGAGGCAGCATGTGACCGTGGCCTTATCGGGATTAGGAGGAGATGAGATAGGGGGAGGATATGAGCGCTACCTGGGCATGCAGTGGGCAGAATATTTTCGAAAGCTTCCGCCTCTTGCACGAGGGTTATTCGGAGAATATTGGGCACATCGATTGCCGGACTCTCCAACCGGTCATCCGGGCATGAGCCGTATTAAACGATTTCTTTCTTCTGCGGCAAATCCAAAGGCTGAACGCTATGCTGCCTTCATTATGGCGCATTCCATTTCTGAACGGGCACGGATTCTCGCACCTGACTTTCATGCCGGTGCCAAGCCGGAGTCCTCGAATGAGATGGTCGAGGCCATATTTCATTCTCCTGACGCCGATAGTTTACTGCACTATCTGTTGCTTTGTGATATGCAGCTGTATCTTCCTGGTGATTTGTTGATGCTGACGGATCGAGTGAGTATGCTCCATTCGTTAGAAGTGCGGGTGCCGTTTCTCGATCATTTCGGGACCTATTGCCGTCCAGCATCCTTGACCGTAAGAAGCTTGGGTTTTCTGTTCCGATGGCATTGTGGTTGCGTACTGATCTGAAGTCACTTCTCTGTGACGTCCTTTCGAAGGACGCGCTTAAAACTGTTGGGTATCTTGAATATGTCGAGATTGAAAAGTTGATTTCCGAGCATCTTTCCGGAACTGCCAATCATGAGAGTAAATTATGGGCGTTGATCAATTTGGTTCTTTGGGAGCAACAGCGTCGGAAAAACTAATTCATAGCTTTGCGACCGAAGATCGCCGGTTAAGATTCATGCACCCTCATGATTCTCCTTCAGTTTGAACGGCGAGTTGAATCAACCGTCACACAGCAGTCTCGCCTGAGATGGTGAGTCCGTCCGCCTTTTGGATTCTAGTGAAGGTTTTGCAGGTTACTTGCAAGGTAGGGTTTAATAATGGCGTCTATTGAGTCAAATGACGCTTGTACGGCGCACCGTGAAAAGCCAATAGGTAGGCATATGTCGCCTCGATTCCGGCAGGACAAGTCCGTGAATGTCCCCAGGACGACTGAGAAAGGGACGATCGCAACATGGTTTATCCATTCCTATATATGGCTCGATCTTGTCCGTCCGAGTTTTGTCTGGCATTTCCCGAAACTTCTTTCCACTGTGCTCTTGGTTAGTTGGTTGCTCCAACCTGATAAGCGCATGCCGAGACAACTTCTTTTGATGTTGTGTTTCCTCGGTGTCATGGTCATCGATGTTCCGATAGCACAAAACACCTTTGCGACTGTATGGACGAGTTATGGAATGGCGGTTCTTTTTTTGGGGCTGTGTTTGCCGCTTGTGCAGTTCATTAATTCAATCGCCAGATTTCAAGCCATAATGCATTCATTGATGGGGATCTTTGTCGTGATCGGGGCATGGGCCTCGTTTCACCGAGGCTATGGGCCTGCGGCTGCAGACGGTGGTCAGGATGAAAATTATGTCACGGCTTGCATGGTCATGGGGCTTCCTTTGTTCTTGTACTCGTATCTTGCGGCAGAAACTCGTCGAAAAAGGATTCTCTATCTCGCTCCGATTCCCATTTTGTTGCTGGCCGTTGTCGTGGCAGAAAATCCGTCTCGGGGGGGCTTTATCGGGTTCATATGTGTCATCGGTTACATGGTTTTTTATTCCAGGCGCCGCATCGCCGCCCTGATCAGCATCGGCGTTTTGGCGCTGGTGGTCGGGGTAATGGCCGGCGCCACGTACTGGCAGGAAATAGGAACGATTACCGATACGGAAACAGGAACAGCCGACCATCGGAAAGACTTATGGCGTATCGCAACGTATATGTTCATGAGCTACCCATTGACGGGAGTCGGACCTAATAACTTTCGCTGGAGGATTCAGGAATTTGAGACAAGCGAGATTATCCAGAAGTACGGACACTCATTGGGTGGCAGTGCGTTTACCCATTCATTATATTTTGAGCTTCTGGCTGAGCTCGGAATCGCCGGCGTTATTATCTTTGGGCTCCTCGTCGCGCAGAACTTCCGTGATCTTTCACGAATTAAAGCAGGGGTTCGGACGATGCTGGATCGAGAATCTTCGGTAATACGTATGGGAGAGCCTCTCGCTCCGCATGTTACATCGCCAGGCATGCTGAAGCTTGTTCACTGTTACGCGCACGGATTGACTGCTTCCCTCATTGCATTTTTGGTCTGCAGCGCATTCATCAGTACATTATATTACAGCTATTGGTGGCTGTACAGTGCGTTGATTGCTAGTTTTAGGTTGGTGTTTGAGAGGATGGTTCAAATACCTCCTCGTGAATCAAAGTAATGCGGAAGCTTGGTTTTCTGGTAGTTCATCTTGAACCATTTGACGGTTGGCATTCATCAGACTTGTGTGGCTCTCAGATTATCGTGGGACGATATAGCTGATTCTGTGCTTTTGCTGATAGACGACTAGGGCGCCAGGCACAAAATAGACCGGTCACGTTCTTTGGCAGGTAAATGCTTTACGCGAGTTGTGTCGTAGAGAGGTAATGGTGGGCTATCATAACGACGAGCCTGATGGCCGAGTAGGTCGGTCACCATGGAGGGGAGGTTTGATCAATGGTCTCCTATTTTTGGCTTCCGTTTTAATAGCGATTTGCGCCGGGGAAGGAGTTGTCAGAATCTCCGGGGGTTTACCGCATTCTCCTTCTCGGGGATTCGTTCATGGAAGCGAATCAGGTCAAGTTTGAAGATGCCTTTGCGAGTTTGTTGGAGCGTCAGGTAGAGGGTGTGACGGGCCGCTCGATAGAGGTTATCAACGCTAGTGTAAGCGGATGGGGTACCGACGATGAGCTCACCTATCTGGTGCGAGAAGGCATCAAGTATCATCCTGATCTCGTGCTGGTTGGCATGACGCTTCACAATGATGTTCAAGATAATCAAGATGAAGAGTTTCATGTTTTTACAGATGGACATCTTCAAGAAAAGCCGAGGCTTGAAATTTCTCTAGGAGACTTTGTCTTTCTTCAAATGAAGGAGTTTTTGGCCTCGCATTCGCATCTCTATCAGGTTCTACTTCGGGCAAAGCGGTTTTCCTGGGCTCAGCAGGAGGGGAATCGCCTCTCATCTCACGTGGCTTCACTGATTAAGAAGCAGCCCACGCTAGAAGTGGTGCAGGCGTGGGATATGACACGACACTTATTCAGGAAGATGAAGGTAGAGAGCCTGAAGCAAGAGGCGAACGTAGCGGTGTTTTTAATCCCGCTCTGGGTGCAAGTTTCTGAAGAGCGACTTAAAGGTTTTCTCACTGAGCACCAGTTATCTATAGAGCAGATTGTCCTTGATCAACCTCAGTCACAGATGAAAGCGATAGGTCAAGAAGAGCAGATTGAAATTATTGATTTGCTTCCTGATTTTCGGCGTGCTGAAAAAGAAGATCCTCAGAAGTTATATCTTCTTGATGACGGCCATTGGACAGCCGAAGGACACCGGCTTGCAGCCAATGTTGTAAAAGAACGGTTGAACTATTTGGTAGGTTGTGGGAAAGCGTATTCTGCCCCCTGCTAGCTGTCAAGAATATCGAGAGTTCAGATGATGCTGAACAGCCATGCAGGATGCGCACAAAGGCTGTCCAGCAAGGCTGGAGCGAGGTAGTGAGCCAAAGGAACGGGGCAATGACGAGAACGAGGCGCAATCACGGGGCTCCCTTTATGGCGCAAGCGCCCGTGGTGGTAGGTAAAGGCGACAAGAGGCTGGCCGAGGTAGCCCAATAATGTCGTGTTCATCCTACGCTGATGACGGAATAGAAGCAGCAGTTGATAGCATGGTCACAGACATGTTTGGCGCAACAAAACTGCCGTCGGAGGCCCAGGATCTCAAAACCCTCCACGCGAAGATCTGGCGCTGGAGAATGAGTTTTTAGAAGGGGCGATCATCGAGGCGGGTTTGGTGAGGGTAAACCGATGATCGACCGCACGCACTCTTTGCCTGTCATACCGCAATGCCAGTCGCACAGAGAGGGGGCTCCGGAAAATCAGACAGTGTGATAAGTGGGAGCCTGGCTTCACGAACGCCACCAGATGGTGGCGAACCAAAGGAGCGAGGCAATGAAGAGAACACGACGGAATCACGGAGCGACCTTCAAGGCACAGGTGG
>JACRQB010000122.1 GCA_016222925.1 Nitrospirota bacterium
ACACTGTTCGAGCGGTGCGTCCCGAGATCAAATGAATCACCAGGAACACGATCCCGATTAAGAACAGTATCCACGAAATCTGAACCGCGACCATCGAGATCCCGGCGAGATTCAACGCGCCGGCGATCAAGCCGACGACTAAGAACATCAGTGCGTAATAGAGCATGGTTGCTCCCCTCTAATGGAATGCGGATGTGAATCGACAAGTCCTCTGCGGCACGGCCGGCATCCTGGCCGCCTCCATCAGCAGGCCATCACACCAAACCAGCAACGAGTCAGAGAGACTGTGATGTAAACGCGGCGGAGACTGGGGAATCGGTCACGCTGGGAAGGGTCAGGAAGCGCGAGGGATAGGACAGCCAGCGGGGCTTCACACCTGACACCTTCACCCTGGGCGCAATGCGGACAGGAGTCAAGCGATATATATTGCGCAGGAAATAGGGGTCAGTGAACAATTGCGAGGATGATTGAAGGGGTCGGACCCGGTGATTCGGTCCAGACGGTAGGTGGATCGACTTGGGAAAGGCGGTTTGCTGGTTGGCACAGGAACCTGTGAGACATGATCCCGTCCTCTCGATTCATTGAGACAACGGTATGGCTCATTGTTCACGAGCCGCGAGCTATTCGAGAATCAACGAATTGATTGCCTGGTTTGCCGTCAGTCCTGACAACGGCGTCAGCACCTCGACCTCGAGGCTGGGGCAGAACACGGCACTTCCGCGCTCCGAGAAGTCCACATCGATATTGTTCTCGAGGTCGAGGCCGTCCTCCGGGTCATAGGAGAGTTCGAGGGATACCTGGAACACCACGGAGGCACGGTTGGGAACGACCAGCTGGCGGTGACTGAGGGCGAACTGCTCGAACGAAAACGACTGCGACTTGAAGCTGGCTCCTTGGAAGATATGTCCACCTTCCGCGCGCAAGGAGGCGATGGTCTGCCGGTGCGTCGGTTGGAAGTCCGGGTGCGTGGTCTGATCGTTTGAAGTGCCGGTGACTGGATCCGTACCCCACCCGAACCAACGGATGATCGCAAGAGACGCATTGATATTCAATGTCTCGACAGCGCCGGAGAAAATCCCAGACTTGGCCTGGACCGAACAGCCGCCGTTGACGACGAGCGATGACCGGACGTTGGCCACCGCAAACGAATCCGTCTCATTGGACCAGAGAAAGAAGAAGACGAAGCGCGTGGAATTGGACTCTGTCGGGTCACCAACGCGCACCCTGACGAAACTGTTCATCGGTTCCACGTGGGAGTCGATAAAGATGTTGAGCTGCGGGTTCGGGAGTTGCCAGATGAGAAACGGCTTGTCCAGTGAGACGATTGCTGGAATGAAAGGAGCGCCAAGCAGCTTGGCCGCTTGGCGGCGCGCCGTCATAGCACTCCGAAACGTGGCAGTCGACGCTCGTATATTCTTCGCCGCGACAGCCCGCTCTCTTCATGACCGCAATGATGCGTTTCAGCTCTGATTTGTCGATGGCCATGTGAACCCTCGGTATGGATAGGATTTTAAAACGGGGTTTTCTATGACCGGAGCTATAGCGGAGCACCGGCAGAATTGTCAATCCCTTTTCTAGTTGACGAAAGACTCCACCCTTCTACCGTCGGCTCAGCCGGAGAGCAGTCGGCAAGCGCACGCAAAGTTCTGAATCACGCCGCGCGCGCGGAGCGCGGTTCGGTAGACCCAGATGTGTGAGGATCTTGTCAATGCACCGGCAACTCTTCGATGACCGTGATGATCTTCCACATTTCGGCCCAGCATGAAACGTGCTCGGGAAGCCACTACAAGAAATGTTGGATGCAAGTCCTGACGGTCTGCTATCGGGGAGAATGACGACTGACCGTTCCTGGCCGGATAGCGGCATTTGAATCTGACAAACACATCGTGAAAAATCCTTTCTCAATGGATTTCGCCAAAGTTAGTGCATAGCACTGACGGGTCGCGAACGTAGTGGCGCTCGTCTCGCCACCTTCTTTCAATGAAAGGAGTCCATCATGGAAAGGATCAGCACCTCTCAACACCGCGAACCGTGGAACAAAGGCAAGCTTATAGGGCAAAAAGCACCGTTCAAGCTGAAGGAGATTTGGGCGATTCGGACCCGTTTGCAAATGGCCGGTCGTTCCCGCGACCTCGCGCTATTTGATTTAGGGATCGACAGCAAGCTGCGGGGCTGTGACTTGGTCAAGCTGCGCGTGCGCGATATTTGCCACGGCGATCAGATCGCCCCGCGTGCGATCATCATGCAACAGAAGACCCAACGACCAGTTCAGTTCGAGATCACGCCTTCCACTCGGGAAGCGGTAGGGACGTGGATCAAGCAGGCCAAGCTAAGGGCAGAGGACTATCTCTTTCCCAGCCGCCTCCACAACTCACCCCACATGGGAACCCGGCAGTATGCACGAGTGCTGGAGGGATGGGTGAAGGCCATCGGCCTCGATGCATCCGCCTACGGTACGCATTCGATGCGGCGCACCAAAGCCTCGCTGATCTATCGGCGAACGAAGAACTTGAGAGCCGTGCAGCTATTGCTTGGGCACACCAAGCTCGAAAGCACCGTACGCTACCTCGGCATCGAGGTTGATGACGCCTTAGAGTTGGCCGAGCAGACGGAGGTGTGACTGCGCTGTCCGACCCAAACCAGAAGTCCACGAGGGACTGCTATCAGAAGGGGGTCTTACACCGATCCGCATAAACACCCGTGATACATGTTCGAATGGCCGTAACTCATTGCACCATCGTCGATGATGGGATATTGTTCACGATCCTTGATGGTGTGTTACCCGGACAGAAAATAGCAGACCCGGTTCTTCTGCGGATCGACCTAAACATAAGTTAGATGCCTCAATGCGTGATGGCGCAATTTCCAAGACTGACAGGAGGAATCTGCAGCTCTACCTCAGATTGATATTGTCGTACACCGACTTCAAACATGCATATCGAAGTGCGCAATATCTCTTAGATCAGCATGATGTCTATGCGAGGGAACGAGGTGACGATCTTCTGCTACGGGCGCTGTACTGCTCTTTAGTCGTGGCGTACGCGAGACCGTTTAATTCCGATGGTTCATCTCGGTTGGGTCGAGTTCCGCGCCTCACAAAGGAACTGTTTGAAGTGCTTTCGGCGGAGGAAGTGACGGTGCACGACTACATTCTCCACTGCAGAAACAAATTGATTGCTCACACAGATGCTGAAGCAGTCGATGTTGTGCCATTTGTCGCGACCGATCTTCCGAACAAAGTGGTGATTCCTGAGCAGAATGACGCGTTGGCGCCATTTACACGGGAATTTACCGAGGCTGTCTTATCCCTCACTGAGAAGAGCTATCGATGGTGTGTCAAACGGCGACATCACCTGGAGCCACTCGTCCGTCATCTATTGGAGCGTAGATCTTTTGTGCAAACGACTGATCAGAGATGAGTGAGGCACCTAACAACGGGCTGCAGGCGGACAAAAGCCAGCTTGCCTTTGCCGCTAAGCTCAATCGTTTAGGCTTTACACAAGGAGAAAACAGTGAACTTGTTGCTTGACTCAAAGCCCATGGGAAAGTGGGATGCCCGCTTCTGCGAACTAGCGAAGTTTGTTTCCGAATGGTCTAAAGACCCAAACGCGAAGGTAGGTGCAGTCGTCTTCTCCAAGCGAGGGGGAGACGTCTCTATTGGATACAACGGGTTTCCAATGGGAGTGGAGGATTCGGCCGAACGGCTAGAGGATCAAGAAATGAAACTTGAGCTGATTGTTCATGCAGAACAAAATGCGCTCATTGCTGCTAGTTCACGAACAATGGGTTCGACTCTATACGTCTGGGGCAAGCCAGTTTGTGCACGATGCGCCGGCTCCATCATTCAGGCTGGAGTCAAGCGTGTCGTATCCCTCAATCCGGACTCTGTCGAAGCAGTGTCGAAGTGGTACAAGACAGGGAAGGTAGCGCATCAGATATTCCTTGAAGCTGGAGTCGAAGTTGACTTTTACTCTGTCCCTGACGCCTAACATTGCGGTCGAGAGGGACGCTCTGTTTTTGGTGCGTCCCCCAACTATACGTTAACGCGACAAGGCTGCGGACTGCTTTACGGCGGTGCGACCTCGCTGCCGAAATTCTGCACTTGGCCGATCTCCGACCGTCGCCATCCAACCCAAAGCAGAAGTACACGGCGTCATTTGCCCTCATCTGATCGAATATTCCGTTATCCCGGCTTCTCCCCAATCCGCTGCCGCTGCCGGTCTCAATGTCTTCAGTGACATCCGGAATTGTTTGGGGCGTTGATGGGGCAGGCATGGGCAGAGATTCTAGCAGACCTGAGTGTAAGGGTTAAGATATGCCTTGTTCGACCAACCCATTCTCGATCGTGAAGCCCATTCGTTCTATAAGCCGAGTGAGTAATGTGAAATGGGCACGCGAGTCAGTCGCAACGGCCAGCTGTTCAGCCGTCGCCAGTTGTATTGTATACACCAGTGAGGCGGAGGTTTTCAGTAGGGCAAGGCCATAGTCGAAGAGATCAGCTTTTCTGCCGATGAGCCGTCGCCGGCTGAGCTGACGGATACCGGCCACCGTAAAGGGAGTCGTCTCGAACGAAACATCCTTCAGACGAACCATCAAGGGCTGCTCGGCAGGGCCATCTTTGTGACGCCCAGTGATGTCTGTGACGTCGAACAGGCCGCGTTGGAATCGGCGATTCTCCACCAGTGCGCTATGAAAGAGCCCACGCCAAGTTGAATCTGTTAGATCACGATCCACGGCGATACAGGTGTCCGGCTTGAGCGGTCCGCTGACGTTGTAACCCTGAACCAGTCGCTTGCTTGCCAGGAGGTCGGGGAAGGAATCTCCCATACGGTCGGGAAAGGCCGTTGTCCCGCAGAAAAGACTGACTTGTATGGCCATATAGTCCCGGAAATGCACCTGCTGATACCGCTCTAGCAGCCACTGCAAGGTGCGCTCGTGGCACAGATGGAAAGGATAAAATATGACGCCGGATCGTGTCATGCCAGTGATTCAGAATAGCTGCTCTGCAACCGTATCGGCAAGCTGTCGTCCTAGGGGCAATGGAACGGAAGCGGTAATATTGCGCCATAGCGATTCTAACCATAATACGAGACCGCGAGATCGGCGAGATGGGGGTCAGAGAACTATTTAGTGGCTGGATGGCATCGGCGATGCCACATGGCCCACAAAGAAATTGCATACGGCCCCCCATACGTACCTCACCTTTCACATAAGTCGGCACTCACGCTTGACATCCATCTTATTCATGCTGGTTCCTCTACACAAAACGCGATGTGGCCCCAATAACCTCTAGACCGCCTGCATCCTCTTTCCACACCGAAAGATGATACGTCCTACACTTCGCTACTGAGGCATGATGACAAAAGGCACCGACTTGCCTATACTTCCAGAGTGAAAACATTTCGATGGAATTCCCAGAAGAACGAACTGCTGAAAGCAGGTCGGGGCGTTTCCTTTGAGGATGTGGTGTTGGCCATCGAAACTGGTGGGTTGCTGGATGTTGTAGGACATCCCAATCCCACTCGGTATCCGAACCAAGGCCTCTTTGTCGTGGCCGTGAGTTCCTATGTGTATCTCGTGCCGCATGTTGAGGAAGTGGACTACGTGTTTCTGAAGACGATTATTCCGAGCCGCAAAGCCACGCGAGAGTATGGAATGAGGGGAAAGCTATGAAAACTCTTGATCGCTATGAGAAACAAGTTCTGTCGGCGTTCGAGGCCGGTAAGCTGACATCAACGGTGACGTCCGAGGCGGCATTGCGTCGATATCGCGAGTATGCTCGTGCGACCCTCAGCAAAAACAAGCGGGTCAATATTAGACTCTCCACCCCTGACCTTTCTGAAATCCAAGCGCGCGCTGCGGAAGAAGGCATCCCCTATCAAACGCTGATTGCGAGCGTCTTGCATAAGTTTGTGGCAGGCCGCTTTGCAGAAAAGACATCGCGCCTCACGACGCGCGCCAGCAGACGCGGCAAGAGGCGCCGAGCGGCGTAACGCTGCGCACAGATTACGCCGTACAAAACGGAGAGTTCAGCTGTTCGCTCGAGGATTGGTCATGTGGCGAAACAGTGCAAGGTAAAAACGGTCCCTCGTCTCAGCTTGTGCTGAAATGGGTTAGGCCATGGAGCATCATACTTTGAGCACCAGGCACATTGTAACTGTATGGTAATGGGTTGACACAAGAAACAAGATCTGACTCTGATTTCATCTCACAATAACTAGCCGGTCATTGCACACCAAGCGGCGGTGGAAGTAGAAGAGAACACCTTACGCCCGCATGAAGGAGGCGTCCCATGGACAATGATCTCCCCTCTGTCCTCTATGTCCTGGGTGCGACTTTCTTGTATTTCCTTCCAACCTTTCTCGCTCTCGCACGAGGCCACCCTAACTCCTTCCTGCTTGCGATCGTGAATCTCTCGCTCGGATGGACCGTGATAGGCTGGGCAGGCGCGTTGTTCTGGTCGCTCACGAAGCAACCTCGGGGGGAAGAATCTTGACGGAGCGCAAGGTGAAACTGGCAGCAGCCCACAAGCGAAAGACGGTGAAGGATTTTCTGATGGCGAAGTAGAAAAGGGATCGGGCGTTGCGATCTTAACAAGCTGTCTACACCCACACTTCCCAATGATGACCGCTTTCAGGCTCTGCGATCTCGGCGCCGAACTTCCGCGCTTGGCCGATGGCAGTCCTAGACCAAAACCGGCCGATCGCCGAATTGAAAAGCAGCCCTACAACGTCTGAGTATTGCGGTAGCGAGGGTCTCCCTTCGAGAGAATGCGTCTGTTAGGCGGTTTACGCCGATCCGCATCAGAATCTGTGATACATGGTCGCCTAGTCGGATCTCATTGAAATGACAATGGCTATGGCGTATTGTTCGCGAACCGTAGTGGCGTGTTATACGGATAAATTTGACAAATCAGGTTCTTATACGGATCGACTCTAAACAGAGTTAGGCTGATACCACTCTTGAATCTCACCGAAGACCAAATAGAGGAGGCCCTACCTCGGGTGTCCGCCGGACTCGCGAAATACACATGGCTGCAGGCAGAGCTGCGAAGTCGGGATGTTTCGCGTGACAGCGAGTACCAGAAGCGGTTTGGTGGGTTCTACCGGGTTCGACGCAACTTGGCGTGGAGGAACGCATTCTTCCAGATCCTCGAACAGGGGAAAGTCGCGCCAATTGCATTCGAGGAAGTACTTCGGTCTATTTACTCTGCGACCGGGCGAGTGGAAGCGTCGTTTGCAAGTAAACTGATCGCGACGCTAGATCCTTCGAAGCCGGTCATCGATTCGGTCGTTCTGGGCAATCTCGGACTCAGATTGCCGGCCCCAGCGTCCTCGGATCGGTTCGCGGGGGTTGCAAGTCTTCATCAGCAACTCCTCAATCTGTATTCGAAGTATTTGGCCTCCGACCCTGGTTGCGAGCTGGTAGCACGGTTTCGCACGGCGTATCCCACTGCGAAGATTACGGAAGTAAAGATGCTCGACTTTGTCCTGTGGCAGAGCCGATCAACAGCCTAACAAGCCGCTGCAGCCGACGAGCGGCAGGGCGTTAGGCCGCTCTACTCAGGCACGTTCAATTTGAAAATTATTACATGGAATTGCTGTCGCGGTCATCTGGCGAAGAAATTGCCACTTCTCGAATCGTTCGGGGCCTCCCTCAGTATTGTCCAGGAGTGTGCACGGCCCGCGGACGATGACAGCTCTACCCTCTGGTGTGGCGACAACCCGGGTCTAGGTATGGCCGTAATCGCTTCGGACGGCTATCGCATCTCCTTGTTCCCCTCGTGCGAAGTGCCTCGATATACGATCCCGATTCAAGTAACGGGTCCGCAGTCCTTTCCACTCCTCGCTGTCTGGGCGAAGACGGACATGCACTTTCGCTACCTCAAAGGAATCATTCGTGCGGTCGATTGCTTGCGCGACCTGATTATTGCGCAGCCAACCGTCGTAGTCGGTGACTTCAACTCCAACAAGATCTGGGACTACAAACGCCCTGAGTTGGCCGAGCAGACGGAGGTGTGACTGTCTAACATGAGCTCGCGGGTCTGGCAGCGCCCCAAGCCGATGGGCGCTGTCCGACCCAAAGCAGAAGTACATGACCGACCGCTACCAGAAGGGGAGGCTTACACCGATCCGCATAAGAACCCGTAATACATGGTCCCACCGTCGCAACTCATTGAAACGACAACGAGCATGGCATATTCTTCACGAACAGGAGTGGTGTGTTATACGGTCAGAAAATGGCAGATCCGGCTCTTATGCAGATCGGCCTAAATATAGTTAGGCGGGAGAAAGGTAGTCTTGACGTAGTTCATTCAGGGAAGGGGGGATTCATATGAAAAACATCGTTTCGTACACTATGGTCGTATGTTCGACCATCACGATCCTAATGTTAACCCCCAAGGTCTCCTTCGCAGAATGCACTCTGTCACATGAAGAATGCCATGACGTGTATACGTGCACCGAGTACTATCCGAACGGCACAGATTGCAGAAAAACTGAGAAAACCCAGGAGTGTCATACTGTCTGCGATCAATTTGATGTTGATCGTGGCGGCATTGATGACGCAAATCGAAATGTTTCCCCGTCGTCGGAAACCGACAGTGAAGCAGCATCATCTGAGGGAAAATAGGAACAGAAGAAAATTGAATGCCTAACCTGTCATTCAACCCAGTCTGGCGTGAGAAGGAGAATCTGTGGCGAATCAACCAAAGAAAGTATCTAGTAACAGCAGCCGAACGCAGATTGTTGTTGCTGTAATCGGCGTGGTGGGAGCTGTCATCGTTGCGGGATTATCAAACTGGGACAAGATCGTGGGCAAGAATACGTCAATCCAATCTAGCACTGTCATGTCTGCCCCGGAGACGGATAAACCTCAAGGGACCGAGATTATCGTAGGCTTCGCTGGCGTTGACACCGCCGCTGCCCCGGGTCACCTAGTTGCCGCTGACCCATATTTGCACCAGATGGGAATATCGATTGAGAAACTGGTCCCTGAAGGATCTCAGGTAGCTTTGATCAATAATCTCGCCATGTATCGGGGAAGGGCTGCGCGACCAACTACGAGCCAGAATTTCTTGACTCAGATCGGTACTGGAAACGCTCTAGCATCATTTACCTTAAAGTTCTCCGAATCTTTCGTAAGTGTGAGCTTCATTCGCCCAGTGCTGTATGCAGCAACCGAGAGTGGGATAACGCACCCCGCCTGGAGTGCGCATGCCCTCGACGTTAATGGTCGGGAGATAAGTTCTCACCGGGAAGAATTGACGAGGTGTTTGCCAAAAAAGAATTGCACTGAAGTTCCAGCGCGATCCTATATTTTGAGAGCGCCCGGCTTCGACGACATATCTGCTATTCGGTTCGTCTCTGATCCTCGGTTAGACGGCAAGCCTTTTGCTGCGTTTAGTGCCATCTTGATTGAGCGGCTAACTATGACCCACCGAGAGAAGTGATCGCCCAACTATGCGCTCCAGCGGACGCGCAAGGAACGCGCGCCGCTGAGCTTAGGCGTATTGCTATAGGGCTGAGGACCGGTTTACGGCGGTGTCATCTCGGCATCGAACTTCCGTTCCTGGCCGATAGCGGCCATCGCGGACGGTCAATCTTGCCGTTTCTCCACTAAAACTCTCGATCCAAATCCGAGACCGAACGTCAGATCGTATGCTATTACATCTCGTGCAGCCCTCTGAATAGTTGAACGGTACTGGCACATTGCAGCGGCAGGATGCAGCAGCTGCAGAATGGCGATTGTCGCCGCCACCGTTCTTTTCACCTCCCTTTCCCTTAATAGCGCTTGACTCTCATGCCTAATGCGCCCAGGGTGATGGTATGACGTATTGAGCCACGCCGACCGTCCCATCCTCGCGCGTCACGTTCTCTCCCTCCCATATCTTGCGCGACCGATTCCCTGGTCTCCGCCGCTTTTGCGCCGAATGTTCCTCGAAATACCTGTGTAGACGCCCTGTGTCCAAAAGCCATGGACGCTGGGGTGGCAGAGGTGCCTTCCGCACAGGAGTGGAACTGAGGTCTATCGACCACATCAGTCAACGCAGATATGCAGATAGAAGGAGCAACGCCATGATTACCATCACACCAACGGCAGAAGGCAAGATCCGAGAACTCATGCAGGAAGAGAAAGACACGGTCGGCCTGCGCGTCTACGTGAAGGGCGGTGGCTGCCATGGCTATCAGTACGGCATGGCCTTCGAGTCCGTCATGAGCGAAGACGACACCGT
Source organism: Nitrospirota bacterium (assembly GCA_016222925.1). Classification (GTDB taxonomy): domain Bacteria; phylum Nitrospirota; class Nitrospiria; order Nitrospirales; family Nitrospiraceae; genus Nitrospira_D. Next base: position 10,235 of record JACRQB010000122.1, read on the forward strand.
CATCGAGAAAGGTGACGTCAAGGTCATCATGGACTCCCAGAGCGCCCCGTTGCTGGCCGGCTGCGAAGTCGATTTCCACGACAGCGTGCAAGGCTCCGGCTTTGAGATCAAGAACCCACAAGCCAAAACGACCTGTGGGTGCGGCAGTTCATTCAGCGCATAACGTCATCACACGGTGCGCCGGATCGCCGGCCACCGCCGTTCGATAGAAAGGGAATAGCCATGGACAGCACAGCCATCATCGGAACCACGAATAAGAAGGGGCAAGTCATCACCGATCCACGCGTGATGATGAATGACGCGCCTCGCACGCCGTCGTTTTTTACCGGCAGCGAAGTCATTAAGGAGGCCGTCAGGCGTGCGAACGTCGATGTGATGGTGGCCTATCCCATCACACCCCAAAGCGAGGCAGCCGCCCTGTGCGGCGAGCTCTTTGCCGAGGGCTATATCGGCGATTATTTCCGTGGGGAAAGTGAATTTGCGGTCATGTCCCAGTGCGCCGGCGCCGCCTTCGGCGGGGCCCGTGTCTTCACGACGACCGCCGGACCCGGCACCATGCGGGCCATGGAAAATTTTCCGATGTGGGCCGGATCCAGATTGCCGATCCAATGTATCGTCACCTGCCGTGGCATCAATTCCCCCCTGTCGATCCAGCCGGATACGATCGAGATCGCCTACCTCATGAATACGGGCATGCTCGTTTGGCATGCAGAAACCGCGCAGGATTTCTACGACTGGATCCTCAAGGGGTATATGGTGTCGGAAGAGCCGGATGTGCATTTACCCTTGGCCCTCTGTTGCGACGGCTTCTTCGTGACCCATACGAAAGACGTCGTCGAGCTGACGCCCGCCGAGATGTGCTTGCCACCCTATGATCCCTATCGCTCACCCGTCCCCTGCATGGATATGGAGTGTCCACCGGTCCGGATGATGCGCGATCCCTTCGTGATGAAAAGCAACTACATCAGCTACGCCACGCACGCGAGCTGGCAACAGGAAATCTGGGCCGCTGCGGAGCGCTCGCGCAAGCACACGATCGCCTGGCTGGATGGCCTGATCGATGTCGAAGACGGCGATGCCGATATCCTCATCATCTCCTCAGGAACCGCTGTCTCCCAGGGGCGGGAAGCCATCCGCCTGCTGGCGGATGAAGGCATTCGCGTCGGACTGGTAAAAATCAAAACCTTGCGCCCATGGCCGGAGGAAGAACTGCTCGAGGCGACCAAGCATGCCTCTCACATCATCGTGCCCGAGTTCAATGTCATCGGATGGATGGCCAAAGAAATCAAAGCTACCATCCCCAATAGCAACCGAGTCGTCGCCGGACCGCGCGTCTGCGGCGGCATGACCTTGCCACCGGAAGTGATTGTGGAGGAAGTCAAGAAGGCGATCGGCATGCGATCCGGCGTGCTGGCGGGACGTGGCGGATGAACCGGACACAGGGGCGGAACGACGGCACAGCAGCTGGCTGCGGACGAGATGTACCCACACACCGCATTTGCGGATTACAGAGAGAGCGAGGTATCCGATGAGTCTTGATTATGTAAAATTCACCCCAGGATTCGACACATTCATGCCGAAAGAATATCGAGACATGGTGGAGCACGGGCCCTTCGGGAAGAAAACGACCGTGTCGCAGATGGGGAGTTTCAAAGAGATCCTTGAAGAGCATCCCATGTGCGCCGGCTGTGCGATGACCCTGTTCATCCGGCTTGCGATCATCGCATTCCCAAATCCCGAAGACACGATTACCGTCGGGACGGCAGGCTGCGGCCGGCTGGCAATTTCGCAGGCGGCGATTCCGTTCGTCTACGGCAACTATGGGGACCAGAACGGCGTAGCCAGTGGGCTGTCGCGCGGATTGCGGATTCGTTTCGGCGACAAGCCCAAGGATGTGGTCGTGATGGCCGGTGACGGCGGCACCGCCGACATCGGATTCCAGCAAGTCCTCCATTCCTGGTTCAGGAAGGAACGATTCACGACGATCATGCTGGATAATGAGGTGTACGGGAATACGGGCGGACAGGAAAGCGGTATGACGACCAGAGGGGCGGTGCTCAAAATGGCCCCGCTCGGCAAGAAGTTCGAGAAAATGGACATGGTCGCCATGGCGAAGATCGCCGGCTGTGCCTACATCGCCACCGTCGTGCCGAATAACCCGCGTCGGGTGGAAAGCTGCATCAAGAAGGCGGTCCTGATCGCTCGCGAAGTCGGTCCGACTTACATTCAAGCCTATACGTCTTGCAACATCGAGTACGCGATCCCGACCGACCAGGTGATGGCAGACGCCAAGACCGTCGAAGATGACCGGTACAAGTTTGCTGAGTATGTGAGCGAGGATGCCAAGGCGTATTTAGCCGAGCGATATGGGTACAAAGAGTTCGCCCAGAAGCCGGTGGCGGCAGTCACGACGGTGTAATCACATGGGTGGAAGATTCCAGAGGCCCATACGACCCGCTCGAATCTTCCACCCGTCGGCCGATACGCCCTGTCGACGATCGAACAGGAGAGGAATCATGATGGACATGCTATCAACTGACACAAGTACGAAGCCCCGCTATACACTGAGCTATGGCCTACGGCTGGATCAAGGCACGGCGAGCGAGCTCACTCACCCGCGTGTGTCCATTCTCCTGCCCGATGGCTCGGTCGGCAGCATGACGCTGCACGTGATGAACGGCACCGCGGATGAAATTAAGGCGCAGCTCCTCGCCAGCATCGACGCATTCTTCGACATCTATGCCGATGTGTACGCCGACGTGTAAGGCTCAACCGTCCGTGACCGAGGCGTCGATATCGCTCAAGATCCTTCCGACGTCTTTGGTAGGAGGCCCTCGATCATGCAAACACTCGACATCCATCGCCCTGAGATGCCAAATCTACAGTTCGTCCTGTTCGTGACGGCACTCTGCACGTCTCGCCTCACCGCAATCAATATTCCCTATGTCCTCCGTGCCACGATTTTCAACCGGTGCTGGACACTCATTCATGAAAGCCCTCCGCCAGGCAGACCGGAGGAACGGGTCCTGGACCTCAGCCCCTGGACTGAACTCACCGTCGAGGCGATGGCAGAGACCATACGTGTAGCGCTCATGGAGGCAGGGATTCAAATCTTGGCCTGGGAACATGCACCCAGCGAGCCGACACATACCAGCACACCTGAAGCCAAACCCCTCATCGAACGACTCGCGCAACTGTTTCCTCAGCCACCCAAGGAAACTGACAGCGGCCAGGCTGCAGACGCTGTCCCGCACTGACAGGCCACGACTCGCAGAATCCCTCACACGGTCTACAAACTCTGTGACCAGCTGTCACATGGTGGGGTACATCGTGGCAGCGCCTTCATCGAGGCTACTGAGGGGAAAATCTCATCCAGCTGCTTCATGGTTTCCTGGCTGAGGACAAGACTGAGTGCCCGCATGGAGCCATTCAGCTGTTCCATCGTGCGTGGACCAATAATTGGGGAAGTGACGGCCTTTTGGTGTAACAACCAGGCCAGCCCAACATCTGCCGGTCCTTCGCCAATTCGTTCGCACAACGCCTCATACGCCTCCAGCTTCGGACGAGCGTCGTCCACCTGCTTTTTCAAATCCGCGTCTGCGCGACGCCCTGCACTGGCCGATTTCAGAACGCCGGCCAAGAGCCCACGTCCCAGTGGACTCCAGGGAATCAGCCCGATGCCATAGGCCTCACAGGCGGGAATCACTTCCAACTCAATCATACGCTCCGTAAGATTATAGAGGCTCTGCTCGGATACAAGTCCCATGAAGTTGCGGCTGCGCGCGATTTCCTGAGCCTGGGCTAAGTGCCAACCGGCGAAATTGCTACTCCCCACATAGATGACCTTGCCTTCTCTGACTAACTGCTCCATGGCCTGCCAGACTTCCTCCCACGGTGTCTTCCGATCGACATGATGCATCTG
>JACRQB010000053.1 GCA_016222925.1 Nitrospirota bacterium
CATTTTTTTCTTTTTTGATTCTTCCGATTTCGATGGCGCTTTTCGAGCGCTCATTGAGCAGTCGAATGATTTCGTCATCGATCCTATCGATTTCCTTACGATATTCAGACATATCTTTGGGCATGCTGAGTCTCGCCTCGGGCACCTACTCGCAGGAGGGATTTCCCATCTCCGTCAGGGATAGTAGATCATAGAAACAAGTGAGGAATTCTACAGGAACGATCGAATCTATTGCAAGGATAGCGCTTGGATATCAGGAGCTTGAAACGTTTGAACGCCCGAGGTTTACATCAGCAATTGAGAGGGACGTTTAAAGTGATCGTAGGCCAAACGAGTCACTTGCCGGCCACGACCGGTACGATCCAGAAAGCCGGCTTGGATCAGGTAGGGCTCATACACATCCTCGATCGTGCCCTTGTCTTCCTGAACAGCGGCAGCCAAGGACTCCACTCCGACCGGTCCTCCATTGAACTTCTCGATGATCGTGAGCAGGACTTTGCGGTCCATATCGTCGAAACCTGCCTCATCGACCCCGACCCAAGCTAACCCCTCTTTGGCCACCTGTTCGGTAATATGCCCGTCCGCCTTAATTTGGGCATAGTCTCTGATGCGCTTAATCAGCCGATTGACAATCCGTGGTGTTCCACGGGCACGGCGTGATATTTCCGCAGCGCCTGCCCGATCAATCCCAACCCCTAAAACTCCGGCTGAGCGCGTCACAATCGCCTCCAGCTCGGACGGCCCATAGAACTCCAGCCGATAGACTAAGCCGAATCGGTCCCGCAGTGGGGAGGTCAGGGAACCGGCCCTGGTCGTCGCGCCCACGAGCGTAAAGGGTGGCAGATCAAGCTTGACGGTCCTTGTGGCAGGCCCCTGTCCGATGACCAGATCAAGCTGAAAGTCCTCCATCGCCGGATAGAGCGCCTCCTCAACAGAGGCAGGCAAGCGATGGATCTCATCGATAAAGAGCACATCATATTCCTGAAGATTGGTTAGAATCGCCGCTAAGTCGCCGGCATGGGCTAAGACCAAGCCCGATGTCGACCGCAAGGCCGCGCCCATTTCTTTCGCGATAATGTGCGCAATGGTCGTCTTTCCGAGACCAGGCGGCCCGTAGAAGATGGCGTGGTCGAGCGCCTCACCCCGCTGCTTGGCCGCTTCGATACAGACTCGCAGCGACTCCTTCATTTTCTCTTGTCCGACGTACTCATCCAGCGTCTGAGGTCGAAGAACGTTCTCCTGCCCCCGTTCTTCGTCCGTGGCGCGATTGGTCACGACCCGCTCAGTCATGATGCGACACCCATCTCTACTTGCCCTCCGGCATCTCTTGATACTTCGGCAGGGACGAAAGCGTCCCTTGACCAGGCTGAGCCACACTGCCGCAATCAGGAGGACACCTCTTATATCCCTGGGTCGAGTCCGGAAAACTCTGCTCCATTTTCCTCAACTGGCATTGCGACAACCGACCACCATCCTTACTCCCGCACCGAGCGGGCACTGAGGAACCACCGATTTCGGCATACCCGTCAGGGCAGGATCCGCACACAGCCAGCATGTTGGCTCCCAACGGCACACATTGCACGAGCGTCGGATCGCCGTCTTTGCAAATTTCCGGAGATTGAGTGACGCCGGTCGTCGCATACCCATCAGGACAGGTTCCACAGGTCATTCTGATGCTCTTGGGCTCTGAGACCTCTTCTGCCAGCCCCGCGGGTGGCCCCATGACCACGAGCACAATACCCATCAATCCGTTGCACAGGAACAGTCTGGCAACATTCTTTGCGTTGAATGCCATCAGCTTACCCCCTTCCAAGCTCCTTGAGCCCTTCACGAATGAGCTCCTTCAACGCCAACGAGCCTGTCGCAGCCTTTGTGGCCCGCTTTAAGGCTTCCTTGGCATCCTGAGGACGATAGCCCAAGTTTATCAGAGCGGAGAGGGCGTCCTCGTACGAACCATCCACGGTGGGGGTGTCAACGGTCGCAAGCCGAGACGAACCGCCCTGGATTTTGCCGACCTTGTCCTTCAGTTCAAGCGCAATGCGGCCCGCCGATTTCTTGCCGATACCTGGAACGGTCGCCAGCTTCTCGACATCCTCGGTTTGGATCGCATGGACCAGATCCGTGATCGGCAAACTCGAGAGCACGCTAAGCGCCAGCTTCGGTCCGATCCCCGACACGCTGGTCAGCAGCAAAAACGACTCCTTCTCGCTTTGCGAGAGAAAGCCGAAGAGCTGGATCGCATCTTCCCGGAGATGCGTGTGAATATTCAGCGCGGTAACTTCGTCAAGATTTGGCAGGGCGTAATAGGTGCTGAGCGGAATATGAACTTCGTACCCAACCCCTTGCACATCAAGCGTGAGGTGGGTAGGTGCTTTGAATGCCAACCGCCCCGTGAGAAAGGCGATCATGTCGTCCGGTTATCCGAGTGCCATGACGGTGATGGTTGGCCGGCCTCGTTATCCTGCTGCGGTCGCGGCCACTTTCTCCATGACTTCGTCCGGGATGTCAAAATTCGCGTGAACCTTCTGCACGTCATCATGCTCGTCCAAGATCTCCATCAACTTGAGCATTTGTTCGGCTGATTTTTCGTCCAGATGGATCGTATTCTGCGGAATAAAGGTGATTTCCGCCAAGGCCGTGTCGATTTTGGCATCGACCAGTGCCTTCTTCACTGTTTCAAAATCGTGGGGGGTGGTGAGCACCTCATAACTCTTCTCACCGACCTTCACATCTTCCGCCCCGGCGTCGAGGGCCAAGGAAAGCAGCGTATCCTCCTCGACCTTCCCCTTCTCAATTGCAACGAGCCCCTTTTTCTGAAACTGCCAGGCAACGGCACCCGCCTCCGACATGTTGCCGTGATTTTTCGTCAGGAGACTGCGTATCTCCGCGACGGTCCGGTTCCGGTTGTCGCTCGTAATCTCGAGAAGTACGGCGGTCCCTCCGGGGCCATATCCTTCCAACTGAAATTCCTCGTACATCACACCAGGCAGTTCCCCCGTCCCTCGCTGGACAGCTTTTTTCATCGTATCGCCAGGCATGTTGGCTTCCTTGGCCTTGGCGATCGCCAGACGCAGTCGTGGATTTGCGTCAGGGTCACCACCGGACCGAGCCGCAATGGTCAGTTCCCGGATGATTCGCGTGAATTATGACGAAACTACCGAGTGAAGGGGCTATTCAAAATACAGAAGCAGCTGAATACCTATGAGGATCACGAATACCGCCCAGGCCAGGTCCCACTTTTTCACTGGAAGACTCGACGCCCCGGATCCCCACGACACCATCGCGCTGGACAAGGCAGCCCCAACGCCAAGACTTCCGAGGAGCATATGGTGAAGTTCAATGGTCTGATTCGCTGGATGATTCCCATGCGAGTGCCAGAAGAGCAACAGTCCGCCGATCATCGCGCCGATCACTAATGGAGCCGCCCAGATCGGGTGGCAAGCCCAGCCGATTCGGCGAAGCGTCTCGCTGACTGCAGCGGTGGCGGCGAAAATTCCGTAAAATTTATGCTGGATGATTTCCGGGTCTTGTCCAGAAAATGTCTGCTCCAAGGTCAAGGAACCGATCGGCCAGGCCTCGTGGTCACTCCAGACCAACAGATAGGCTCCGATCACACCGAAGGCACCAGGCAGAACCAGGCGAGTCCAGGAAGGCAGCGGGTACCGCAACGAATACCCTAACTCAGTAAGGCCAAACAGCAGCACGAACAGCCCCGCGAAACGATGGTTGAATTCCGAGTAGGCCACCCCTTGGGCTGACCCTTCCCACCCTCCCCCGCCATGTTCAGCATAAGCATCGTGGGTTGCGCCTGTGGAGAGGGAGACTTGATGATGCTCTGAAGACGACTGTGCGCTCAGGATGGAGAACCAGGGAAACAGCACCAGTAGCAGAACAGACAGTAGAGAAACCCGCCACTTCATAACAATAGCCGCGAAATCAACAAGGGCCGGTAATGGAAAGGCCCATCCAGTCGACCAGATGGGCCTCACGACACCAGACTCATGTGGCTCCAACTACATAAACTTCATGAACTTCTCTTTGGTCTCGTCCATCACTTGCGCAGTAATCGACGATAATCCACGTTCCTTGGCCAACCGTTCAACCTCTTTGCGAGCCATGGGACGGATGAAGTCCGGAATATTCTCAAGCCGTTGTTCCGCCTCTGGCGACCAGGTCATACCCTCCGGCGAATAATTTTTGGAGTCGTCCATCACTTGCAGCGTGATGGTCTTGAACCCTTGTTTGCGCGCGTAGGTCTCAACACTGCCCTGAACCATCGGTTTCACGAAGGCCGGAAGCCGGTCGAGCTTCTCCTTAGCGTCGGCCGTCCAGGTGAATTCAGACGCAGCAGATCCGCCGTTGGCGGGTTTGCCACTGGCTGTCAGCCCCATCTCAGCTACCATGGCAGAGAAGGGACAACCACTCGCTTTCTCCGAAGCCTTGGCAGGCGACGCAGCAGCGACAGAAACAGCCGGCTGACCTCCTTGAATTTTCTCATTCAAATAGGCCGCCATCTGACCAGGGACTGGGGTGGCTTCGGTCTTCAACGTACCCTTCGTCATCTCGAATGGCTCGGCCTCAACAGTGCGCCCCCCCAGCTTTACTCCGAGGGAACTGACCATCTGGGTTTCACCAGGATTCGTCACCATGGAGAACTTGGCATTGCAAGACGGACAGCCGAAAAACACGCCCAGCGTGCCCTCCCCTGGTTTTTCCACCTTTTCGAAGTTCATGTATGTTTCACAGTTGAGGCATACGAATTTCATGGGTCTCCTCTTCAGTGCATCGTGTTACAGTTGTTCGGCCAACACTTTCTTGTAATCGATGAGCGTCCTGATGCGCCCAGCTATTTCCTGGTACCGTTGAATAGTCGGATAGGTTTCGTCGAGCAACGGCTCCCCCTTGTCGAAGGTACGGGCGAGGGTCCGGTCGAAGGGAATGCGTCCGAGCAGCGGCAAATCCAGCATTTCACACATCGCCTCGGTATTGCCTTCGAATAACTCGTTCACTTCCCCACAAGAAGGGCAGCGATATTCGCTCATATTTTCGACAATGCCCATGACCTTGATACCTATGTCGCGAGCATAGGTAACCGACTTCTGCACCACATCCGATGCCACTTCTGATGGTGTCGTCACGACAATCGCTCCTGCCAGGTCAGGAATAAACCCGGCAATGACCGGCGGCTTGTCCGCTGCGGCCCCTGGAGGGAGATCGACCAACAGATAATCGAGCTCACCCCAGACGACATCGGCCAGAAACTCTCGAATGACATTCATTTCCATCAACCCTAACCAGACCGGGCTGACATCCATCGGCCCTTTCCAACGAACCGGCGATGCATCATCCAAGAAGAAGTCCATCGATGCGACTTTCACCCCGAGCGGCCCGACCGGGGGAATGGCCCCCTCAGGCCTCATAGTCAACGACTGGCCGTGTAATCCCAACATGCGGGGCACACAGGGTCCGTTCAGATCCACGTCCAACAGTCCAACCTTCGCTCCTTGGCGCGCAAAAGCCAACGCCAAATTGACCGTAGTCATGCTCTTGCCCACGCCGCCTTTTCCGCTCATGACCACCAGCTTGTGCTTAATGCCGGCCATGCGTGCGCGCCGCCTTTTCCGCTCATGACCACCAGCTTGTGCTTAATGCCGGCCATGCGTGCGCGGACCTGTTTAGTATTTTCTGAAATCTGTTCGAGAACTTTGGCGTCGTCTGAATACTTCAAATTGCGAAGAATGGCCTTCAGATCTTTTTCAACCGCCATAACGGAAACCCCTCGCTAACTTAGCGAATACAAAGAGATTGAACCGTAACACAGGGATTTCAGGAGAGTCAAACTGAGTACATATCAGTCCACCAGATAGCCTAGGGTTTGAGTTCAACCGCAGCACCGCTCTGGCGGCGATATCGGCTGGAGCGATTTGTTATGTTCACACATGAAACAAACTCCTTCCTTATACCCGGAGTGGTATCCCAGATGTAAACACTTCAACATCGCTATATCCATGCTCGGCAAGCATAAGCCTAAGTGATCTAACCTCAGAATCGGGATCTCTACATGGACCGATCATGATTGATTGTATGGGAAGCTTTCCCTTCTGAAGGAATTCGATCTCGACGTATGGAGTCAGACCAAATCGTCCCGTTCTGCACTTTCTATCCAGGGAGAGAGCTGATCTGGCAGGCTGGTAGATTTGCCTGTATTCCTTCTCCTCTGCAAATGTGGAATGCTTGATGATACAGGCTACATTGTTGAAAGTGCCCTCCAACATCCCAATAAGATAACCAACCTCAACGTCCCCAAATTCGTGGTCGCCAAGGAATTGATCGACGCGCACCAACAACAGTGAAAGAACCGATTCGGCAGTCGTCTTGGAGTAGATAACCTTCTCTAGTAAAGGCATTCGACCATCTATCGTGGCCATCTCGCTCGTCTTGAGCCCAATACAGTAGCCAGTTCCTGTCCCGGAGTACGCGCGCCATTGGCTAAGTACATCAGCAGCGGCAGAGTAGCATGCGATAAAGGTATCGACGGATCGGAACTCAGAGATTGCTTTGTCGATAATTGGTATAGATGTTCGTTGAAGGTTAGCACGAATAAAATCTGTAACAAAAGATACGCCTATCTTGTACTCCATTGCGTCGTTTAGGCGAGACACATGCGTCGCCCAAATTCGTCCGGAGGTAATCATCCCGATCAGCGCGCGTACGTCCGTGTAATGATATATGACCTTCGCTGGGTTCTCAGCAATTAACTTGGCCAGCCCTTGTCGGACCGATTCCGACCATCTATCCATGGTCGCAAATCGGCTTCCGTACTCAGTGTCATCCATTGCTACATAACCCGTCCAAAGCGAACATAACTATTAACCCTAACCGCCTAATCCCAGGCCAAGCGGAGGACAGGCAATTGCGCAAGCTGCCGAATCAAAATTATTTTCAACGCAAAAGATTTGGGGGCAAGTCTTGTTTTGTGCATTCAGGTGTTCTTTCCTCCAGAGCCCACGCAGTGGCTGCATCAAAGTCGGTGGGACACGTGAGAACCACGTCAGTGTTCGGCGATCGCTCCTCTTGAGTCTTTCCCTCCCCAGGGCCTGTTGATGCGGATGGCCTTTGTCACTTACCTTCTGCAGGATCAGCTGCTGAGAAGCGCCTAGATCTGGACTTTCAGTGGTTGAGTACCTACACTATTTCAAATCAGGCTCTAGACTGAGAACAGTCTCATTGACTGAAGACAGGCAAGACACATTGCTCTAAAAAGAGGTTGCTCATGAAATATCGAATCACCTTGCATAAATCAGAAGAAGGTTATGCCGTCTCTGTCCCTGGCCTTCCCGGTTGCTGGTCGCAAGGCGTGACCGAGCAAGAAGCTATTCAAAATATCCAAGACGCCATCCGCGAGTACTTGGCCGCCGTCGAGGACGAGATCAAAGGGCAAGACGTGCGAGAGATAGAAGTCGCGGTGTAGCGTTGCCTAAGCTTCCCGGAATTAATCACCTTGATGCCACACGTGCTCTCGAGAAAGCCGGCTATCGGGTGGTTCGTCAGAGCAAGCACATTGTCATGAGCAACGGTCAGCGAATCCTCACGATCCCGCGGCACAATCCGGTCAATGCCATCACCATGGGCGGAATCGTGCGCGATGCTGGTCTGACCATAGATGAGTTCAAGGCCTTGTTATAAACGATCAACGGTTCAGAGCAACCCAGCCGTGACGCAACCTGCTAGTGCCCTGTCTCCGACGTTGTACTTGGAGGCTCATCGTCACCGAGCCACTGCTTATACTTCTTGTAGTACTCGACCTGCGCGTTCTGCACCCAATTCTCTCGTTGGATGCGCCCCCCAAAGTTGGGTAACAGGAACTCGAATTTGTCGATGTCCGCCTGGCTCCAGGTCGCCACCTGCCTGAACCAGAAGACGCCCCGTTTGTGCAGGAACCGTTCTAACGCCGGCCCGACCCCGCGGATGTGTTTCAGATCATCGGGCGACGCTCCGACCGCTTGTCCCTCATCCGACGGCGCAACGGCACCGGTATGGGCCAGATCCCCGGCTGGTGCGCTGGTCGTTTCAACCGGCACGTCCCCATTCTGCACGACAAGCTTTTCAGCAGGAGTCTCGCTCCACTTCTCAATGACCTTCTCACCGGCCTGTGAAGACGTGGCTTGGTCCTCTGCACTCTGCACACGAAGCTCGGGACTCTCACTCGGGGGCTCATCGTCGCCGAGCCACTGCTTATACTTCTTGTAGCACTCAACCTGCGCGCTGCGGACCCAGTTCTCTCGCTGGATGCGCCCCCCAAAGTTGGGCAACAGGAACTCGAATTTGTCGATGTCCGCCTGGCTCCACGTCGCCACCTGGCGAAACCAGAAGACGCCCCGTTTGTGCAGAAACCGTTCTAACGCCGGCCCAACCCCGCGGATGTGTTTCAGATCATCGGGCGACGCTCCGACCGCTTGTCCTTCATCCGACGGCTCCACGGCACCGGTATGGGCCAGATCCCCGACTGGTGCGCTGATCGTTTCAACCGGCACGTCCCCATTCTGCACAACAATCTGTTCAGCGGAAACCTCGGGCCGCTTCTCGGCGACCTTCCCACCGACCTGCAACAACAGGTCCCGGAGCTCAGCCATCTGCGAACGAAGATCGGCGATGACGGCCACTTCGCCTTCTAGCGCCTTGATTCGGGCCAGGTGCTCTGGATTATTGGCCGGCACCACCACCCGGTCTTCGATACCCTTCACTCCTGCCTGTGAAGAAGCGGTTTGAGCTTGTGCGATCTGCGCCAGGAACTCAGCGATCACGACAATCTCATCTTCCACCGCCTTGATCCGAGCCACATGCTCCGGATTGTCGATCGGCACCACCACCCGCTCTTCGATGCTCCTTCCCCCAACCTGCGAAGCAACCGCTTGGAACTGCGCGATCTGCGGGAGCAGCCCAGCAATCATGGCGACCTCGCCTTCCAACGCCTTGATCCGGGCCAGGTACTCCTGATTGTCGACCGGCCGATCTACGACCTTCTCCACGGTTTTTTCAATCGGTACCTTCACCAGCCTCTCAACGATCTTCTCAACTGGCACTTCAACACGTTTTAGCACCACCCGTTCCACCGGCACCTCGACCCGCTTCTCAACCGTTCGAACCTCCGGCGGTTGATTGGTGAGCATGGTGACCTTACCCATGAGGCGTTCCACCTCACGACGCTTGTCATCTATCACCGGTCCCAGCACTATCCCCTTGACCCCCCACCCCAGGAAACCAGCTCCCACCATCGTCCAAAGCCAGCAGGTCCAGTTCCCAGCCATCACGACTGCTCTCCCTTGGTTCTGATGGAAAATTCGATTCTTCGGTTTTGCCAGCGCCCCTCATCAGTGGCACTCTCAGCGATCGGTCGCGACGCTCCGTACCCTTGGGGGATCAGCCGTTCGGCTGCAATTCCTTTTGAGATGAGATACTCGACAACGGCCTTGGCGCGCTGTTCCGAGAGCGTCCAATTCGAGTGCTCCGGTCCGACGTTGTCTGTATGACCGCCGACTTCAAAGGCCACGGTTGGGTCCTCCTGTAAAATCGTGGCCACGCTATTCAACACGGTTTTCCCCTCCGGTAGAAGGATCGCGCTGTTGATTCGGAATGTAATCGTATTTCCGATGAGCAGAGAACGGGTCCTTGCCCTGCATGACAGTCACCTTCGCTAAGGAGAGCAACCTCGCACGCCGGAGCAGAATATTGCTGTATGGGGAACGCCGTCAAGAGGTTGGTTGTGCACCATCGTCTTGTGAGGGGTTCGAACTGATGGACTTGCTAGATGGAATATTGAAAGACCGGTTTCGCCCCGATGGCCTGGGCCAGAACACCACGGCGTTTCAATTCGTCCAGGATGCGAGCGGTGGCTGCGTCGAAATCCGTGGGGCCCGAGAGGACGACGTCGGTATTTGGCGGAGGCTCTTCTTCTGTCTTGCTCATGTGGACGGCAATGACCGGTGCGGGGTGGACAAGTGTCCTAATAGCCTGTGAAGCTTCTTGATAAGCCAAGCCGAAAGGATTCGTGGTGGAGACGACGATAAGGCCTGTGTCGGTGAGGAGGCGCGCCACTTCGCCATAGCGCCGAGCCATTTCCGTTGTCTGACCCCGCTCTTCCTCGCTCAGATCCGCATCCAACCCACGACGCAGATTTTCTCCGTCCAATAGGTAGGCATGGCGACCATCCGCCACAAGGCGGCCTTCGAGCTTTCTGGCCAAAAATGATTTGCCGGTATGGCGTCCTCCGGTAATCAGGACCACCGCTGCACGGTGGCCATACTGTTGCGCACGGTCTTCGACTGTGACTTCGCCCTTGACCCACGCAAAGTCGCGCCGTCTGGCTTCTTCCCGGAGAAATTCTTGATCGTCATGAACCAGTTCGGTAATGATGCCCCCGCCCGCGATATCGTATTCGTCCACCAAAACAAACCGGCCGGTCGCCTCAAACGACGCCGAGAGATCGAACGCCACCGGCGTTTTGGTGCGCAAGGTCAATTCAGCTACCTGATTCTTATTCACCGTATTGCTGCCCTGTTGCTGAGCCAGATCCATCGTGTCGATGATCCGATGGATTGAAGCCACTTCGCAGTCCACTTCTTTGGTCGCCACGCGCAACAGATATTTGCGCCCTTTTTCCAGGGGTCGTTTTCCGAGCCAAAACAGGTTGGCGCGAAAGGCCGTGGAGACGGATGGAAGATGGTCATGATGCGAGGCGATCTCCCCACGCTCCACAAAGATCTGGTCATCGAGCGTCACACCGATCGATTGCCCTGCCTGGCCCTCCGTCGGTTGCGGCTCAATATTGAAAGCCTCCACCGTCCGGATATTGGCGCGTTTGTTCGAGGGCGAGAACACGAGATGATCGCCGACTTTTAACTGGCCGGCTGCAATACGACCCGTGATGATCCGGCGGGCATCAAACTTA
>JACRQB010000276.1 GCA_016222925.1 Nitrospirota bacterium
GAGGCCTTCTCCCAATTGGGGAAGTTTACCTGCGCCGAAAATGATCAAGACTATGATCAAAATCAGCATTAATTCCATCCATCCAAATGAGCCGAACATCAGAACCTCAAAAGTATGTGATGAGTATAGACCTCGACTGGCATGTCCCTGGACGAGAGGGACGCTTGCTCTGCATCCGTCGCTGCGAAGGCTATAGGAAGATTACAGGACAAGTCAAGAAGAAGAGAGCGATCGTGTTGGGTTAGAAGGGTTGGATAATTCCACCTCCGAGGACATGGTCGCCTTCATAGAAGACGGCGGATTGGCCAGGACTGAGTGCTCGTTGGGGCACCTGGAACTGAATGCGGAGGCTTGAGGAGTTCAATGGCGACAGAATAGCGGGTGTCGGGGGTGTCGCGTAGCGGACTTTGACCTGAACTTCAGTGGATCGCTCCAATAAATGGGACGCAAAGAGGTTGAGGTCGCTCACCGTGCACTCGTGTCTGCGTAGGGATTCTTCTGGGCCGAGCACGACGGTATTGGTCGCCGGCCGGACCTGTTGAACATAGAGCCGTTGTCCTGTGGCAATACCAAGGCCCCGGCGTTGACCAGGTGTGTAGAACGCAATTCCGTCGTGTCGGCCAAGCGGTTGCCCCATCTCATTGATAAAGAGGCCTGGTTGTTTGGCCTGGGGAAGCTCCTTCTCGATAAACGTACGGTAGTCTCCTTGGGTGACAAAACAGATTTCCTGACTTTCCTTCAGCTCGTCGGCTGGGAGCCCCAAGGCCTCCGCCTCTTTCCACACGTCAGGCTTTCTCAGGTGGCCCAGAGGGAAGAGGAGTTTGGGCAGCCAGTGAGGGTTAAGGCGGTAGAGAAAGTAGGTTTGATCCTTGCGATCATCGGTGGCCCGCGCCAGGACCGGAGTGCCCTGATAGTTTTGGAGACGTGCGTAATGGCCAGTTGCGACGTAATTGATGTTGCGTGCGGTGGCCAGATCTATGAGGCCCCGAAGCTTCACTCTCTCGTTACAGCGGACACAGGGATTGGGTGTTGTGCCAGTCGTATAGCCGTGAAGAAAATCGTCAATCACTCCTTTCTGAAAGGTGTCACGGGTATCGATGACTTCGTGAGAGATGTTGAGCAGTTTGGCGACATGCTTGGCGATGCCGACCTTGCAACAGCTTCGTTCTTGCCATTTTTTGGAGGTTGCGACGGTTTCGTCCTCGTGTTCCCATACCTGGAGGGTAATGCCGTGCACCTCGTAGCCCTGGTGCACGAGCAATGAAGCTGCGACAGAGCTGTCAACTCCGCCGCTCATACCGAGGAGGACGGTTGGACGAGTCATTGGACCGGTATTGTACTGGGAGGAGTCGGTAAAGGGCTAGAGGTCTACCACGCGAGTCTTGCCTCGATGGGACGCGAAATCATGCACGTTCTTCGGTGACGGTTGGCCGTCATCGACCCATTTATGAGCTCCCATATCACACATGCCATGGAAGTGTGCGCCATCTTCGATTGAAATGCCCGGTGTACGAATGTCGCCGATGAGCACCCCAGGTTTAAGGATTTGAATTTTAGCCGTGGCTGTGACCGTTCCGTTGACCTTGCCGCTGGTCATGAGAGTGCCGGCGGAAAGAATGCCTTTGATCACCGCCTGCTCTCCAATAATGAGAGTCCCGGTGGTATGGACTTCGCCTTCAACACGGCCGTCGATTCGAATGGTTCCATCAAAGTTGAGGATACCCTTGAAATCGACTCCCTTTCCGAGGAAGGTGAAATTATCGCTGTCGCTGGTTTCCTGAGCGCTTTTGTCGCCTAGAGCCCACATCAGTTGTTCTTGCTCCTTGTGACAAATCCGAGGAGGTGCTGTCCTTCAGTGGGATCGGACAGGAGAGAGGGGGGGCGTATTCGGTGTGAAGGAGCCTCCCCTCTGTGTGTCGTCTAGTGTATCACATGCTCTAGGCGGGAACCCTCCGGATAGCTGGTTCATTGGATGTCCCGACCGCATGGAGATGTGTGGTGTCACGTTGGGATGTGGAGGCGGATTCTTCCATCTCCAAGGTGCCATTGAAGAGGACCCCGTCTTCCATGGACAGCATGGGTGTGGTGACTCCGCCGTTGATGATCGCCGGTGCCCGCAGCTTCATCTTGTCTCTGGCATGAATATCCCCTGTAATTTTCCCCTTACAGACGATCGTGCCGGCCGTTACTTTTGCTGTGATGACGGCTTCTTCTCCAACTAAGAGGATACCATCGGTATGGATTTCCCCCTCAAGCGTCCCATCAATCCGGACGGTTCCGCTATAGGTGATTGTGCCCTTAAACATGACGCCTTTTCCGACGAACGCGCTGACGTCTTGGCCGGGTTCGTGGCGCATAGGTTCAAGGCTCGATCCATTGCCTTCAACATCAACCTCGTTGGAATGCCTACCGTCTTGCTTGTCCTTCCACATACACTCGCCTCCTCTCACGATTTGGGCTAGGGGAATCCGACTGAAGGGCGGAATCCTTATCGTTAAGGGATATATCGGTCGGTTCCATCGAGATATTTAGCGGCCATCTTGGTGAAAGCGCAATGAGAACCGTTTTTGGGCGCGTCAGGGGCACCAAGGCACGATGAAAGTTAACTGAGCAGGGTCTCCACAACACCCTCAAGTTCAGCAGGAGAAAAATAATGAATGAGGATCTTCCCTCCTTGGTTGTGAGGGTGAATAGTTACCTTTGTGCCTAGCCGTTTCTGTAATCTAGCTTCGAGGTCTGCCCATGGGGAACTGTGAGGTGTTTTGTGCTGCCGCTTCTTTCCTGCTACGGTGGATTCCACGAGTTTTTCTGTTTCCCTGACAGACAGAGCTCCAGATGCCACCATTTTGCCAATCTTTAACTGGTCTTCGGGGGATGAAAGGCCGAGGAGGGCTTTCGCGTGACCCGTTGTGAGGGTGCCTTCTTGGACGAGCTCCTGAAGCTCAGGATGGAGATGGATCAGCCGAACGAAGTTCGCCACGGAAGAACGATCACGACCGACCTTCGTGGCAATGGCGTCTTGCGTGAGACCGAATTCATTCATCATACGCGAATAGGCTCGTGCCGTCTCCATGGGATTTAAGTCTTCGCGTTGGAGATTCTCAACCAATGCCAGCAAGAGTGACTCTTGATCACTGCAATTACGAATGACGACGGGAATGGTCTCTAGGCCAGCTTCTTTTGATGCGCGCCATCGGCGCTCTCCGGCGATCAGTTCGTAGATACCGTCCCCTTTTCGGCGGACCATAATCGGCTGAAGCACTCCGCTCTCCTTGATGGACGCAGCAAGTTCAGCGAGTTCGTCCGGCGGGAAGGTGTGCCGTGGTTGATAGCGATTGGGGACAATCGTCTCGATCCGTATCCTCTGTACATCGGTCGGCTCCGTAGATGGACTCAACTTGGAGGATGGGAGGAGGGCACCAAGGCCTTTACCGAGGGCTTTTTTCTCCATGGGCAATAAACTCCTTAGCTAAATGTACGTAAGACTGCGAGCCAGCTGATGCGACGTTGTACAGGATTCCCGGTCGGCCGTAACTCGGAGCTTCTGCGAGGGAAACATTGCGCGGGATGACCGCGTGATACACCTTGTCAATGAAGTGAGAGCGCACTTGTTCGGCTACCTGTCTGGCTAAGCTGTTACGCGAGTCAAACATCGTCAGGATGATGCCCTCTAGGTCTAGGCTTGAGTTAAATGATTGACGAACAAGATCGATGCTCCTGATGAGTCTGCTCAGACCTTCCATCGCATAATATTCACATTGGACCGGTATGAGAACCGAATCCGCGGCGGTAAGGGCATTAATGGTGAGAATTCCAAGGGCTGGAGGGCAATCTAGAAAAATAAAGTCATAGGTCTCTCTGATCTCGCTCATGATGGACTTGAGATGACTTTCGCGGCCTTCAATATTGACAAGCTCAACCTCAGCTCCTGCAAGATCCGCGTTTGCCGGCAGAAGTGAGAGTCCTGGAACCGATGTTTCCATTGAAGATTCTTGAATCGTGCTGATTTTAGCAAGACAACTGTACGTCGTGTTCTTTAAGGATCCGTGGTCAATGCCGAGACCGCTCGTGGCGTTTCCCTGTGGGTCCATATCGATGAGCAGAACGGATTTTCCTTCTAGGGCAATAGCGGATGAGAGATTTATCGCCGTAGTAGTCTTACCAACTCCGCCCTTTTGATTTGCAACCGCAACAACCTTTCCCATTGAGGAGCTCCTACAACAGAATTGTTCCACGTGGAACACCAAGCGTGTGTTTCATTTAGACTGAAGGCATAACAATGGAAATAACTCTCTTCCCATATCCTTTCTGAAGTTGAAATCTGTGTTCACGCGATAATGACCAGTTGGAAGAAAGATCAGATAGGGGAATTGGTTGTGATGAGAATAGAATGGCTTTCCCTCCTTGTCGAAGGAGTTTCTGGCCATTTTCCAAAATTAAATCATGTTTCAAGGCACGAGTAGCCAAGTAGTCAAACGATCCGCATGGCATGCGTTCGTTTAAGAATCTCTCTAGAGTACCGTCGAATATATCAACATTTTCCAGTCGAAGAAGGCCGATGATGAAACGAAGGAAGGAGACCTTCTTTGCTACCGGCTCAACGAGAGTCATGTGTATATCTAATCTAGCGAGTTTTAAAGGAATTCCTGGAAATCCAGCTCCTGTACCAACGTCAAGAAGTCGGGCCCCGACCTTGACCTCTTCAGCTCGGAGTGTGGCAAGAGAGTCCACAAAGTGTTTGATAATAATCTCATCATTTAACGTGATGCTTGTGAGATTGAATGATTGATTCCAGATCTGAAGCTGCTCAAGGTACACCATAAACTGTTGTACCTGTTCGGTACTGAGCGGGACTCCAATTTCGGCTGAACTTTCTTGCAGCAGTATTGAAGGCGAACTCGATTGTTCCACGTGGAACAATTACGCTGATGCTTGAGCGAGGTCAATAGGAAAGGTTGGTTCGATGAAATTTCAGGAAATTACTTGCTGTATAGGGGGGAATTGACGACGCCTTTTTTCTATCGCAACCAGAAGTAAGGATATGGCAGCTGGAGTCACCCCAGATATTCTCGATGCCTGGCCAACCGTCTCAGGTCTTACTCTAATGAACTTCTCTCGAACTTCTCTTGAAAATCCTGAAATAGAATTGTAATCAAACGTGTAAGGAATCAATTTCTGCTCAAGCTTCTTGAATTTCTCAACTTGCTGGATCTGCCGACGTACATAGCCTTCGTACTTGATCTGAAGCTCGACTTCTTCGCCAATTTCGATCTCTGGAATGACTGGCATCCCAAAAGCTTCTAGGAGTTCTTGATAGCTCGCTTCCTGCCGGCGAAGAAGCTGTGCCATGGTCATGGCAGACGAGGCATTTTCAAGATACGTGCCTTTGGTCTGCAAACGGATTTTTTCGGTGAATGCTGGTCTGACTGTATTCAGATGCTCGATCTCCATTTCAATCAAACGTCTCTTCCGCAAAAACCTCTCGTACGCTTCATCTGGAATCAGCCCAACGTTGTATCCAACTGGTGTCAGTCGAAGGTCTGCGTTGTTGTGGCGGAGAAGCAATCGATACTCAGCTCGTGAGGTGAACATTCGATACGGTTCGTAGGCATCTTTCGTAATGAGATCATCGATGAGTACGCCAATATAGGCTTGGGACCGGTCCAGAATGAGAGGAGGCCTGCCTCTCAGCTTCAGAACGGCATTGATACCGGCAACCAAGCCCTGCGCCGCTGCTTCTTCATACCCGGAAGTCCCATTGATTTGTCCAGCATGATAGAGGCCAGCGACATGTTTTGTTTCAAGTGTTTGGTAGAGTTGGCGAGGGGGAAAATAATCGTACTCAATCGGCAGCTTGGACATCAACCGGCAGGCTGGTTGAAATACCGTTCGGATAAAATTCGATGGAGTCCAGCCCTTCGGGTTCAATGAAAATCTGGTGACGTTCCTTCTCAGCAAAACGCACAACCTTATCCTCAATGGAGGGACAGTACCGAGGCCCGGTCGATTCGATGACACCGCTATATAGCGGAGAGCGATCGAGATTCTTTTGAATGATGTCGTGCGTTTCTCGGTTGGTATAGGTCAAATGGCAGAGAACTTGTCTGGTCGTGATGTGTTGTGTCCGATAGGAGAAAGGAGGGGGATGGGAATCACCGGGCTGAGGAATCATTACCGAGAAATCAATCGTTGCCTTGTCTAATCGAGGAGGGGTCCCGGTCTTGAGCCGGCCGACCTCAAATCCAAGATCCCGCATGCAATCCGAAAGGTGTTCGGCTGAAGCTTCTCCGGCGCGACCGGCCGGGAAATGGTTAAGACCAATATGGATAAGACCATTAAGGAAAGTACCTGATGTCAATATGACTGCCTTGGCATCAATCCTCCGGCCTGAGCCTGTTACAATCCCGGTGACCCTACCTCCGGCCACGAGCAGTCGGTCCACGACTCCTTCCGCAAGCGTCAGATGCTCTTGCGAGGCCATCGTTTCCTGCATCGCCATACGATAAAGCGATTTGTCGCATTGGACGCGTAATGCCCGCACTGCGGGTCCTTTGCTTGTGTTAATGAATCGAAACTGAATCCCAGCACGATCCGTATTTCGCCCCATCTCACCGCCGATTGCATCGATTTCTTTCACAAGGTGTCCCTTGGCGATCCCACCGATTGCGGGATTACAAGACATCTGTGCGATTCGGCTCAGCTCCATCGTCAGCAGCAAGGTATTCGCACCCATTCGTGCCGCAGCCAGCGCGGCTTCGCAGCCGGCATGACCGCCTCCCACTACGATAACATCAAATGCGATGGCCACTGCTACCTCTACTTGCCGATACAAAACTCGGAAAAGATCTCATCTAACACTTCATCAGACGTAATGGTTCCAACAATCTCGCCCAGCGCATCAGCCGCACCACGGAGATCGACCACAACAAATTCTGGCTCTATATCTTGCTGGACCGAGGCCAGTGCGTCTTTGAGTGAGGATTCCGCACGCTCGAGCGCCGCACGATGCCGAACGTGAGTGACGACGACACCATCGCGAGGTTCAAAGGACGGCTTCACAAATTGTAATTGAATAGCGGTCTTTAAGGCTTCAAGTCCCTCGCCCGTTTGAGAAGAAATGGGAAGAACCTTGCACGGTGTACGAGCGCGCAGTGCGTGGGTCACCCGTTCTACTAATGCCGGGTCACAAAGATCAATTTTATTTACGACAAGGAAATGTTCAGCATGAAGAGTGCGGGAGCGGAGGCTCCTCAGATCCATCTGTGTCAGTTGAGCAGCGTCCAGGACATACAAGACGATATCCGCCTGGCCTTGAGCTTCGATGGAACGACGGATGCCTTCCTGTTCAACGAGGTCGGTGGTATCACGCAGCCCAGCGGTGTCGACCAACGTGATTCGCAGACCGAGCCAGATGATCGACTCTTCGATAATGTCGCGAGTCGTGCCGGGGATATCGGTCACAATCGCTCGATTCTCACGGAGTAAACAATTCAGCAAACTCGACTTACCGACATTGGGCTCCCCCGCGATCACCACGCGGACTCCCTCGCGTAGAACCCGTCCCGTCTCGGCAGTCTCCAACATCCGCCGAACGTGATCCAGTGTCTCCTGGAGAGAGCTGATCATCTCCTCGCGCTGGACGAACGTAATATCTTCTTCTGCGAAGTCGATCCCTGCTTCTAAGTGAGCCAACAGCCTGACGAGTTCAGTGCGCAATCGGTGGACCTGTTGCGCGAGTTCGCCGCGGAGCTGGCGTTGTGCCAATTTTAGGCTCAGTTCTGACTTGGCCCTGATGGTGTCCAGCACAGCCTCAGCCTGAGACAAATCCAGGCGGCCGTTCAAGAAGGCTCGTTTGGTAAACTCTCCTGCCTGTGCGAGCCGGGCTCCGGCAACGATGCAAGCCTGACAGATTCGTTGTAGGATGAGCCCATTTCCGTGGCAGTGGAGCTCCACCACGTCCTCCGCGGTAAACGATCGAGGCGCCTTCATATAGACCACCAGGCCTTCGTCGATGATCTGTTCGGTCAACTGACTTGCCGTGGAGCCTGAATGGCTACTGATTGAAGGAGTAGGCGGAAAGAGAATATCGGCCAGGTACAGCGTGTGAGAAGCGAGGGTATGAAGCGATTTCTCGGATCGCAGCTGAACAACGCGACTCGCGATGTCAACGGCATGCGGCCCGCTGATCCGAACAATACCAATACCCCCCTCACCAGCAGGAGTGGCAATTGCACAAATCGTATCCTCGGGCGTTCCAACGGCTGGCATGTTCACACACACGTTCGTGAGGATCAGTCACATCGAACGAAACCGACCGAGCATCATTTCTTGCCACCTTGTTCATCCGTAGTCGGTGCTGTGGCGGGAGTTCGAAAGAAAAAGTGATCCGTCACGAATTGTTGCACAATGGTGAGCACATTATTGGTCAGCCAATACAACACAAGACCGGCAGGAAAATTGACGAATAGGAATGTCATGGCCACCGGCAGCATCAACATCATTTTTGCCTGAGTCGGATCCATGGTCGTCGGTTGAATCTTTTGCATCACCATCATGCTGATTCCCATGACGATCGGCAGAATGTAGTAGGGATCCTGAACCGACAGATCGTTGATCCACAGCCCCAACGGCGCTTGGCGCAAATCGATCGTCATATACAGAATGTTGAACAGCGATACGAATACCGGCATCTGCAATACCATAGGGAGACAGCCACCCACGGGATTGACCTTGTGATCTCGATACAGCTTGATGAGTTCCTTATTCAAACGCTCGCGATCGTCCTTAAATTTTTCCTGGACCGCAGCGACCTTCGGCTGGATGCCCTGCATCTTCTTCATCGACGTATAACTTTTGTACTGCAGGGGGACAAACAATACCTTGATGATAATGGTCAGGAGGATGATCGTCAGTCCATAATTATGCGTATAGTCATTGATATAACGCAGCACGGAGAAGATGGGCTTGGCCACGGCCCTGACCGTGTCCCAACTCCCGAAAAGGAACCAGCCAAAATCAATGGTATCTTCGAGCCGAATTTGCAGACTCTGGAGCGTGTCAAACTCCTTGGGGCCGGCAAAGAGCTGGAGTTCGAGTGGTGCTCCGGAGGAATCAACCGGTAACCGTACCGCCGTGGAGACAAGTTTGTCTCCTTGCTTCTTAGGCCAAGCGGACGCACTGGTCTTTGGAATAAGTGCAGAAATGAAGTACTTATCTTGTAGCGCGACCCATTTCACAGGGCCCTTGTGCTCAGTCTCGGCTTCCGGCATGTCGTGTTCAATCTTGTCGTCAATAAGCGAGGCGGCTCCGACAGAACCGATAAACCCTTCTCCCCAATCCACAACTCCAAAATTCGTCCCCAGTCCAAGTTTCACTGCTTCTGCGAGCCCGCTTGATTTCAACGCGATGTCGACGACATAGCTCTCGGTGTGAAACGTCAGTTGCTTTTCCAGCCGTACGCCGGTTGCTGGATTACTGTACGAGAAGGTTATATGGCCCGTGGGGTGGCCCTGGTCCAATGTCGTAAAGTCCTTTTCGACCCTGTAGATCCCTTCGCTTAATTCTTTTGAATGAGAGGTGTCATCCACTGTGACCGTCAAGGGCTCGGCAAACTTGCCGCGCTGTCGTACGAGTTGTACGAGGGACTTTCCATCGGAACTGCTGCGATAGCGTTTGAGTTCCCAGCTCGTGAGTGCGGCCCCACGGGTCGTAAATGTAGCTCGGTAGAGATCCGTCTCAACCACGATGAATTCCGGCGCAGAAGATTCTCGACGTGGATCTTGGGGGCGAACCTCCCCAGCGGATGGTTTTTGCGGTGCAATGGTCGTGGTCGCGGGAGCGCCAGGAGTCGGAGACTCAGGGCCTATACTCGAAGGAGATGACGTATCGCTTATGGAAGGCTCCGCCTCTTCCGAAATAGTCGGTTCAGGGAGTAGGCCCAGCTCTTTGATTAGGTACTCATACCCAAAGATAATCCCAAGAGAGAGAACCAAGAACACGATGACGCGCTTTTCCATGAAGAAGCTATGCTTTCTTTAATAAAGATGTACTCGTCGCTACTTGACCGGGTCTTCTCCGCCGGGATGGAAGGGGTGACATTTCAAAAGCCGGAGGATGGCTAAGCCAAACCCCTGCAATGCCCCATATTTAGCGATCGCATCCGAGGCGTATTG